>NZ_JACJQU010000020.1 GCF_014696825.1 Anabaena sphaerica FACHB-251
CTGGGGACTGGGGAATAGATAGAAAATTATGCTCCCCTGCTCCCCTGCTCCCCTGCTCCCCTGCTCCCCTGCTCCTCTGCTCCTCTGCTCCCCTGCTCCTCTGCTCCTCTGCTCCCCTGCTCCTCTGCTCCCCTGCTCCTCTGCTCCTCTGCTCCCCTGCTCCCCTACCTGTTCCCTATTTCTGTGCCATTGACAACATCAAATCAATAACACGGTTGGAATAACCCCACTCGTTGTCATACCAAGAGACAACCTTAAAGAAATTGGAGTTTAATTCAATTCCTGCACCAGCGTCGAAAATGCTAGAGTGGGCATCACCTTGAAAATCAGTAGATACCACTTCTTGATCGGTGTAACCCAAAATGCCCGCTAACTCACCCTCAGCAGCTTTTTTCATTGCTGCACAAATTTCTTTGTAACTGGTAGCTTTGGCAGTTTTGAAAGTCAAGTCAACCACAGAGACATCAGGTGTAGGCACACGGAAAGCCATACCAGTTAACTTACCTTTCAACTCCGGTAACACCAAAGCCACAGCTTTAGCCGCACCTGTGGAAGAAGGAATAATATTTTGAGCCGCACCTCGTCCACCGCGCCAGTCTTTTTTACTTGGGCCATCTACCGTGGGTTGGGTAGCTGTCATCGCGTGAACTGTAGTCATCAACCCTTCGGTTAAACCAAAGTTGTCATTGATAACTTTAGCAATCGGGGCTAAACAATTTGTAGTGCAACTAGCATTGGAAACAATTAAATCCTTTGCTGGATCAAACAAGTGATGATTTACACCCATCACCATTGTTTTAACCTTGTCTGGTTCTTTGGTAGGTGCAGAAATCACAACTCGCTTTGCACCTGCTTTTAGATGATTTTCTGCCCCTGCATAGTCAGTGAAAAGTCCCGTAGATTCAACAACATAATCTACACCCAGTTTACCCCAAGGTAATTCCACCGGATTTCTTACCGACACACAAGGGATAAAATGACCATCAATCACCATGCCATCTTCTCTAGCTTCTACCTTACCTTTTAACCTACCGTGTGTAGAGTCGTACTTTAAAAGATAAGCAAGATTATCGGGTGGTACTAGGTCATTAATACCCACAAACTCTATGTTAGGGTTATTAATGCCTGCCCGCAGTACAAGTCTGCCGATACGACCAAATCCATTGATACCAACTTTCAACTTCGCCAAAATTTAACCTCCTGCTGTTTGTAGAGATGCAACCAAGGATAATTGGCCGGGTTAATTCTAATCTGACTTAGCTGATTCTTACAGTTACAAAAGACATAAAGCCGATTTAACTGGCATATTTTAAGGTTTTGTTATGACTCATTAGTCATTTATCATGAGTTAGGGCTTACCCAAAACATCTCTCAAGTTGTCATTTCTCCGTATCGCACTATTCGCTTCAATCTGGGAAACCCTTCTACAGCTAGGCTTCCCAGCCTACGCAATTTACTTAAATTTTATTTTACAGCATTAGTCAAAATTCCCATAATTTTAGGGACATCATTTAAAAAATACTCAGCTAAATCAACCTGCACCCGTTCACCCGATAACTTTAAAAATTTCCAAATTTCCCCAGTAGTCACTACACCATAAATTTCTGTAATTTCATTTTCTTCTCGTTCATTAAATAACTTAGCGGCATACATTTCCGCTATACATTGCCCTAAACCACCTTTAATATTTTCCTTCTTGGCTTCAACAATGAAAATTACAGGTGCGTTAATCAATAAAAACTCAGGAGAACGAGTAATAATAAAATCGCAATTTCCGCTTAAACCCTGACTAGGATCAATATTAAATTCTACACCAGAAAATAAACTAATCTCTTGAGATTTCTTTTTGGTTAACTCTAATAAAATTGGTGTAATAATCATCTCAGAACGAGATTTTTCTGTATTACTAGCCAAAGCAAAAGGAACATTATAAGCTAAAGTTTCCTGTAAATAATCACTAACTAGTAATGGTTCAACATCAGCAAAAATATTATCTCTCGCAAAAATATTGAGATGCAGGTTTTTTTTGACAGTTTCTAAAGTAAAATCACTGTAAGACATTTAAGACTCCTATTTGATTTTTACAGCTTCAGAATCAGATAATCATCACATATAGCAGAAGTCACCGAGTCAGGATAAAAATTAATTATTCCCAATTCCCAGTCCCCAATCCCCAGTCCCCAATCCCTGATAAAATTTTCAAGCACTACAGCCCTTTCATCCCTATGCTAACTGACTGGAAAACTGTTAAATCTTACGAAGATATTCTGTATCAAAAAATCGACGGTATCGCTAAAATCACCATCAACCGTCCCCATAAACGCAACGCATTCCGCCCGAAAACTGTCTTTGAGTTATATGAAGCTTTTTGTAATGCCCGTGAAGATACAAATATTGGTGTAGTGCTGTTTACGGGTGCAGGACCCCACACAGATGGTAAATATGCTTTTTGTTCGGGAGGTGATCAAAGTGTACGCGGACAAGCTGGATATGTTGATGATGCTGGTATACCTCGCTTGAATGTTTTAGACTTGCAACGTCTGATTCGTTCTATGCCCAAGGTAGTAATTGCCTTGGTAGCTGGTTACGCTATTGGTGGAGGTCATGTTTTACATTTAATTTGTGACCTAACTATAGCTGCGGATAACGCCATTTTTGGACAAACAGGCCCTAAAGTTGGCAGTTTTGACGGTGGTTTTGGCGCAAGTTACCTAGCGCGGATAGTCGGACAAAAAAAAGCGCGAGAAATTTGGTTTCTCTGTCGTCAATATAATGCCCAACAAGCTTTAGAAATGGGATTAGTTAATACGGTAGTTCCTGTGGAAGAACTGGAAGCCGAGGGGATAAAATGGGCGCAAGAAATATTAGAAAAAAGTCCTATTGCAATACGTTGTTTAAAGGCTGCATTTAACGCTGACTGTGATGGACAAGCAGGTTTACAAGAACTTGCTGGCAACGCCACCCTACTCTACTACATGACAGAAGAAGGTTCTGAAGGCAAACAAGCATTTCTAGAAAAACGTCCCCCGAATTTTCGGGACTTTCCCTGGTTGCCTTAACTATCCTCAAAAGCGCACCTTGACTAAAGGTGCGATGTTTGTCATATCTTCAAACTTACAGCACCAACAAATTTTAAAGGCAAATTTTATGTTTAGTGGTCTTAACGCGGAAAAAAAAACTTATTAAAGTAATAACAGGCAGTTAAATAACTAAGGCTTTGGTTTTTATCTCTGGTAATGAGGAGGCCGATATTTCTTCAACTGGCGTAAGTGTGAGATTATCTAAATCGGAATTTAAGGTAGCAGCAACAGGTAAAATTGGTTTTGCTACTGGTAAACTCCAAGCATCTTCTAAAGATTCCCATGAAGGTGCAAAGGCAGGGATCGCTAAAGAGCAAGCTTTCCAACCCGCTTGTACTGGTGCGCTCAACTGTTTACACATACCACCACGACGACCCTCTGGTTGGTAATGACGGCAGTATCTACAGGCAGATGTTACAGGGTTAATTGGTTTCATGAGCGTTCATCTTGAGTGCGATTTAGGGCTACTTATCACACTTATATTTTGCTTCTATGACAAAATAGGTATAAAAGCCAAAAAGTTATTATCTTATCAGGGTTCTAGCTATTTTTTATTAAAAAAATTTTTATGATGTCTTTATAATTCTGTTATATATGTAAATGATTCCTAGAGTAACTACATACTTGTTTTTGCCTAAAACGTATTGGGGATCAAGGTTAAGCATCTAGTTTTAGATTTACTCAATGTTTACAACTCATTCTTTACATACCCGAAGTTACTGTTTATGGTAACAAGTTACATGGGCAGAGAGCAGGGGAGCAGGGGAGAAAATTACAAATTACGTTGGCGTAGCCTGCCGGAGGCACTATTACGAATTACGAATTATGAAAGTTGCACAGGGAGAACAAACACCCCAGCGTTGGAGTTCACCGGGTGGGGAGGGAGATTGACACTGGGGACAAAGGGGCAAGTTGTGCGATCGCTTTTGTCTAGTTCTCACCCAATCTTCAAAAGCCGTTTTCGCATTCTCGGTAGTGGGTTTAACTTCAGAGTTAGATATATCCTCACCCAAGTAACTGGGGTGTTCTTGGGGTGAGAGAGTTGGTTGCTGGTTGTCTGGTAATGCTGTTTGCTTCCATTGGGCAGTGGAAAACCGAATATCTATCAAAGGCGTAGGTAGCTTTTGATTTAACTTTAAAAGTAGGGCTTTACGTCCAAAAGTCAAATTTTGCGCCCAAGCTGCACTAGAAGTTGCTACCCACAAAACATCACGCTGAATCGACAACGGGCGAGTTTGTGCGGACACCTTAGCCCCAACAACTTCTCCCCAACAGTTAAGCAGGCGTTGAAAAGGTTGTTCCTGCCTTATGGCTTCCAATTTGAGAATTCCTAAAATATCATTAACTGATTTAAATGACATCTTTTCCAATAAAGCAAAAATTTAGCTGGGATCTGGAACTTATAATACAAGGTAATAAAATTCATTCAGCAGTATCACGTTTAAGGCATTGTGGCAATGAGTCAAAATCCCATCATCGATTCTGGTACTCAGTCTTCTAAAATCTCTGGACTAAAGCCAGCACTAGCCACAGCACTAGGAAATTTGGAAGTGCAGCTAGATCAAGAGTTAACTCGATACCGACGCGCACGCAATGGAGTGAGGCAACAAAAAAAAGTTAGTGTACAAAGTTACATTCCTAATCCACCCCAAAAGTTACAGAGTATGACTGGGACATTGGGAAAAACTCAGCCAGCGGTGGCAGAAGTTAACATTAACTCCATTCCTCCAGAAAATCCAGCCTTAGAAATAGTAGAAAAACAGGAAGAAATAAATCCTTTGCAACTGTCTTCTGCCCAACAGTCTACCAAAACACAAACCCCACCACCACCCCCCAAGTCCATCAGTAGTATAGTAACCACAAAACCCAGGGCTGCTGAAACTAAAACTCTCGTCCCAGCAGATGAAATTCCCAAACACCCAGATGATTATTTAGAATCGAGTGAAGCACTGCTGCGAAGTCTCCAAGAAGAACAACCACAAACCAAGAAATCAGGTAATTCCAGCGACACTCTGCTGTCACCTTTGGGTATTGGTTCTATACTGCTGCTACTATTGGCGAGTCTGACTTTAGGCTATGTAGTATTTAATCCCCAAACTTTGCCACAGTTGGATTTAGGCAAATTATTTAACCGTAGTTCCTCAACAACTAAGGAAAATTCTGGAATCGCTGAGAGTAATCCTTCACCTATAGCCCAACCAGAAATCACGCCTATCCCCAAATATCCTAACTTAGCTGCTCGCGAGTTTCCACAGGTTAGAGATCCTAATGATGTGGTGGGTTTAAAACCTAAAGTCAAGCCAACCCCGACAGCTATTCCCAAACCCATAGCCATCGAAACACCAATAAATCCAGTAGTTCTGCCAACTTTACTTCCTAATGTTTCAACGATACCAAAGTCGCAGAAAACCTTACCAGGACTAAATGCAGAAATCAAACCATCAGCCGATGGGTACTATTATTTAGTGGCTGATAATCAAGGCGATGGTGTTTTAGCAGCGGCGCGGCAAGTTGTTCCTGATGCTTATTTATCAGAGGGACAAAAGTATATTTATCTTGGTGCGTTGAAGACTAAAGAGGAAGTAAATCAAAAGTTGCAGCAGCTACAGGCAAAAGGCATTAAAGCCCGTGTACGGCAACCATGATGGGTTAATTCATAATTCATAATTCATGATTCATAATTGAAAGAATCCCAAATTTGCTGGCTGGTAAAAAGTGAATGGAGCATAGCCTAGTATGGAAGTGATGAAGCGCATTCTGCGGGTGATTCGTGCTAACGTCAATGGTTTGGTGAACGGTGTCGAAGATCCAGAAAAAATTTTGGAGCAAACTTTTTTGGAGATGCAGTCAAATTTGGTGCAGTTGCGGCAGGGGGTTGCTTGTGCGATCGCTACCCAAAAACGTACTGAACGTCAAGCACTCGCTGCCGAGTCCCAAGCCCAGGAGTGGTATCGTCGCGCTCAACTGGCTCTGCAACAAGGTAACGAAGTCTTAGCACGGGAAGCTCTCACCAAACGTCAAGGGTATCAACAAACTGCTACAGCCCTGTTTGAGCAAATAGAGCAGCAAAAACAGGTGGTAGAGAAGCTAAAACAGGACATGGGTCGTTTGGAGCTAAAAACCGCTGAGGTGAAGACCAAAAAAGATATGTACATTGCTCGCGCTCGTTCTGCTGAGGCATCCTCTAAACTTCAGGAAATGCTGGGGGGAATTTCTCCTACATCCAGTCTGGGCGCATTAGAACGAATGGAAGATAAAGTATTACAGATAGAAGCTCAATCAGCAGCCATTAGTCAACTGGGTGGTGACAATCTGGAAACAAGATTTGCTAAGTTGAATTCTATTAATGATATGGATGCTGAACTAGCAGCAATGAAAACCCAAATGTTAGATCAGGTAAATAACACCCCGCCACAGAATACACTCTCAGAACGGCAAGTACCCACAAAGCCTAAAACTCCAGAGTGTTAAATGTGATGAGTTAAGGTAGCTCAATTATAGAGTGATGATTCAGAATGGAGAGAGGATACCATTCCAGACTGAGAAGATTAAATTGAAATAGGTAGCTCTTAAACAGTAAAAAAGCTCACTGTCTAACCAAGCGCGTAAACCAAGAAAGGAAAAACAAAGTTATGGGATTATTTGATCGCATTAAAAGAGTAGTTGGTGCTAATGTTAACGATTTGATCAACAAAGCTGAAGATCCAGAAAAAATGCTGGAACAAGCCATCCTGGAGATGCAGGAAGACTTGGTACAGCTACGTCAGGGGGTGGCTCAAGCGATCGCCGCCCAGAAACGCACTGAGAAACAGTACAATGATGCTGTAAATGAAGTTAATAAATGGCAACGTAACGCCCAACTAGCTCTGCAAAAGGGTGATGAAAACCTGGCACGTCAAGCATTGGAGCGCAAGAAAAGTTTTACAGATACCTCTACAGCCCTGAAAATTAGCCTGGATCAGCAAAATGTTCAGGTAGATGGCATCAAGAAGAATTTAATCCAGCTAGAGAGCAAAATTTCTGAAGCCAAAACCAAGAAAGAAATGCTCAAAGCGCGGATTACTGCGGCTAAAGCCCAAGAGCAAATTGGATCAATGGCGCGTGGTATGAATACCAGTAGTGCAATGGCTGCTTTTGAGCGGATGGAAGAAAAGGTATTGATGCAAGAAGCCCGCGCTCAGTCTACCGCAGAATTAGTAGGTGCAGATTTGGAAAGCCAATTTGCCCAATTGGAATCTGGCAGCGATGTAGATGATGAATTGGCAGCTTTGAAAGCAAGTATGCTACCACCTGCAACTCCTGCCAATCAACCGCAATTACTCCCAGAACAACAAACCACTACTGCTAAACCTGCTGAACCTGTAGATTCTGACTTGGAAGCTCTCAAAAGACAATTAGATCAAATGTAACTTTTGCAGACAACATACTTGAGAGAATCCCACACCTCTTGGTAGTGGGATTTTGCTTCATTAGTCAGTTGTCAGTTGTACCTATTCCCTGAGAACTGACCCTCAAATTAAGATAGAGTAATCTCTGTGTCAACTTGGAACGATGCCACCTAATGGAGACTTTAATGAGTAAGGGTGTAATCACTATCACTGATGCTGATTTTGAAACTGAAGTTTTAAAAGCCGAGCAGCCTGTATTAGTTTACTTTTGGGCTTCCTGGTGTGGTCCTTGTCAATTGATGTCGCCAATGATTAATCTAGCTGCTAGTAAATACAGCGATCGCCTGAAAATTGTCAAAATGGAAATTGACCCTAACCCCCTAACTGTAAAGCAGTATCAGGTGGAAGGTGTCCCCGCACTGAGGTTAATTAAAAAAAACCAACTTTTAGAATCAACTGAGGGAGTTATCAGCAAAGATAAATTACTCAGCCTCTTGGATCAGCATTTAAATAGTAATTAGTCGATGGTCACTTGTAGGGGTTTAGCATTGCTAAACCCGTACTATCAGACTGATAACTGATGACCAATGACTAATGACCAATGACTAATGACTAAAATGCAATTTGCAAAGCGTTTACAACCCCTACAATCTAATGTATTTGCTGATATGGACCGGGCTAAGGCTGTGGCTGTAGCTGCGGGACGAGAATTAATTGATTTGTCTCTGGGGTCTTCTGATTTACCAGCAGAGAATCATGTGATTGATGCGATCGCTAAATCTCTCTATGACCCCAGCACTCACGGTTATTTGCTGTTTCGCGGAACTCAAACATTTCGTCAAGCTGCGGCTCAATGGTATGAGCAAAAATTCGGTATTAAAGTTGACCCCGAAACTGAAGTTTTACCTCTGATTGGTTCTCAAGAAGGAACGGCTCATTTACCGTTAGCAATTCTCAATCCTGGTGATTTTGCCTTATTATTAGACCCTGGTTATCCTTCTCATGTCGGAGGAGTTTATTTAGCTAGTGGGCAAATTTACACAATGCCCTTAAAGGCAGAAAATAATTTTTTACCAGTGTTGACTGATATTCCCGCTTCAGTTTTAGCTCAGTCACGGATGATGGTGTTAAGCTATCCCCATAATCCTACCAGTGCGATCGCTCCTTTATGCTTTTTCCAAGAAGCTGTAGCTTTTTGTCAAAAGCACAACATTGTTTTAGTCCATGATTTCCCTTACGTGGATTTAGTTTTTACCGAGGAAGAAACTTTTAATCCAAAATCCTTGGTTCCCTCAATTTTGCAAGCTGACCCAGAAAAAAGCGTTTCTATTGAATTTTTCACCCTGTCCAAGTCTTACAATATGGGTGGTTTCCGCATTGGTTATGCCATCGGTAATGCCCGATTAATTCAAGCTTTAAGGCAGGTAAAAGCAGCGGTTGACTTTAATCAGTATTTGGGAATTTTGAACGGGGCGATCGCGGCACTGACAGGAAATCAAGATGGTGTAAAAGTCGCTGTTGATACCTTCCGCCAACGTCGTGACGCTTTCATTAATGCCCTACATCGCATTGGTTGGAACGTCCCCACACCGGAAGCGACAATGTATATTTGGGCAAAATTGCCTGAGCCATGGTGTAATAATTCTATTAAATTCTGTACGGAGCTAGTTAAACAAACTGGTGTTGCTGCTTCCCCTGGTGCTGGTTTTGGTCAAGCTGGTGAAGGTTATGTGCGTTTTGCTTTGGTGCAAGAACCAGATGTGTTAGAAACTGCGGTAGAGAGAATTGCTGAGTTTATTAATTACAGCAGAATTCAGGAGTCAGGAGTCAGGAGTCAGTAGAGACGTTCCGGCGGAAAGTCTGTAAAGGAGTAAAAGTATGAGTGTGCCATAGCTTTGTGATATCAAATTAAATTTTTGACCTCATGTACCTGCAATATGCTGTAAATAATTAATTGTTAACTAGGGCTTGTATTGCCTACGTAATTAGACGTAGGCAATTACGCCATAATCCCTTATTTTTCTATTCAAAAAACACAGTAACTTTATGTAAATATCGCCTCTATACTTGTATAGTATATTTATGTGTTGAATTACTAAACAGGGAATAGCGGTCTGGCTTTCCCGTAACCCTATCACCAAACGACCAATATATATATTTGGTTAACTCGGCTAAAACATAGAAACAGTATTAAACTCGACTCTAAAAAAAATGAAAAACACTTTTGGGAAGATTGTAATCGGTGCTTCAATGGCTATTAGTTTAGGTGCAGTTGCAGCTAACCCAGCACAAGCAGGAACCCTCACTGGTGCAACTATCGGTGGAACAGCCGCAAATGATTATTTAGTTTATGGATCGGATGGTACTAACACATTTGTTGTACCTAATACTCTGGGAAATGTTGCAGCATCTTTAACTGGTGATGCTGGAAGCCCTACTGGTAACATTGAGTTAAGAGGCAGCACTGAAGCGGCAAGTTTTAACGCTATCGAGTTCGGCAAAAACACAACATTGTCAGGACAAATCGGTGGTAAAGATATTACCTTGAGCAGTTTAACATTTGCAGACTGGTTTAGCACTGCACCAAATATCACAAGTACAGCCTATGGCGCAAATAACCTGGCTAATAGATGGTTTAATGAATTTATCACCAGGGCTGGATATGGATTATCTGTTGGTACTACCCAAGCAGCAGGAATGTACCTTCAATTTCGGGGATTGGGAGGATTTGAACGTACTAGCGACCCTAATATCTCCTACGTTAACCAAGATGACACGACTGGCTTGATTAAAATAGGTTTAGCAGGTCACTTTGATTTGAAAGCCGCTTACTCTCAGTCTGGCTCACCATTTGCTCCATTTGCAAGCTTTCTACCTAATGGATTCCAAGCCAGTGAAGTTGTCAAATACACCTATAATGGAGTTACTGACTATCTCTACGGTTTCACGGCTACCAATTCCGGTTTAAATTCTAACGATACTACTAACTCCCACAATGGTAATTACGAAGTTACCATTCAAGGTGATCATCAAACAGTCCCCGAACCTTCTGTAATGCTGGGTTTATTTGGTGTTGCTGGTATTGTAACTGCACAACGCAAGCTGAAAAAAGTTTCTGCGTAAGACTGAAATTTCAATATTTTCAATGAAAAAATAGTCGGTTAAAACCGACTTTAGCTATAAGACAGGGAATTAATTCCCTGTCTTACCTTGACGTTCTCAATTCCGTCAGCCAATTTCCCCAAAATATTTCTTAAAATAAAGAAGGGTATTTTTGTAAAATTACCTAACTTTAGCCGTGACACTATCTTCGTCAACACTACCACTAGTTAAAAATCCAGACAAACTAGAAACCCGTTTAACAGAAATTCCTGCTGAACCGGGGGTTTATTTAATGAGAGATGGGAGCGATCGCATTATCTATATAGGTAAATCCCGCAAATTGCGATCGCGTGTCCGTTCCTATTTCCGTGATGACCGCAATAAAACGGAACGCATCAACACGATGGTTAAGTTGGTGACAGAGATTGAATTTATCGTCACTGATACGGAAGCAGAAGCATTAGCACTAGAAGCAAATTTAATCAAACAGCATCAACCATATTTTAATGTCTTACTCAAGGATGATAAAAAATATCCCTATCTCTGCATTACTTGGTCA
Source organism: Anabaena sphaerica FACHB-251 (assembly GCF_014696825.1). NCBI lineage: Bacteria > Bacillati > Cyanobacteriota > Cyanophyceae > Nostocales > Nostocaceae > Anabaena > Anabaena sphaerica. The sequence goes on from NZ_JACJQU010000020.1 coordinate 11,130, forward strand.
GAAGCATATCCGCGCATTTTTATTACCCGTAAACGTCAGTTAGGTAAAGAAAAAGATAAATTTTACGGACCCTATACAGATGCGGGTTTATTGCGGGAAATTCTGCACCTATGTAAACGCATATTTCCCCAGAGACAAAGACCACAACCTTTATTTAAAGACCGTCCTTGCTTAAATTATGACATTGGTCGCTGTCCGGGTGTATGTCAAAAATTGGTTTCTCCTGAAGAATACCGTCAAATTGTGCAGAAGGTAGCGATGGTATTTCAAGGAAGAACTCAGGAACTAATTGATATTTTGACAGCACAAATGCAAGCTGCGTCTGAAGAATTGAATTTTGAAACAGCAGCAAAAATCCGTGATCAAATTGTTGGATTAAAATCTTTAACTGCACAGCAAAAAGTATCTTTACCTGATGATACTGTATCACGAGATGCCATTGCTTTAGCCGCAGATGATCAACACGCCTATATTCAATTATTTCAAATTCGTGCAGGTCAGTTAGTAGGAAGATTGGCTTTTGTTGCTAATTCTCACGCTGAACCTGGAGCTATTCTACAACGAGTGTTAGAGGAACATTATCAAACTGCGGAAAGTGTAGAAATTCCCACAGAGATTTTAGTACAGCATGAGTTACCAGATGGAGAAATTTTAGCAGATATTTTGACACAACACAAAGGTAGAAAAGTAACAATTATTGCGCCTCAACGCCAAACTAAGGCAGAATTAATAGAAATGGTGGAACGTAACGCCCAATTTGAGTTACAAAGAATGCAAAAATTGGGTGCAAGTAATCAACTTTCTCTAGAAGATTTAGCTGCTATTCTCGATTTACCAGACTTACCGAACCGCATTGAAGGTTATGATATTTCTCACATTCAAGGTAGTAATGCGGTAGCTTCTCAGGTGGTATTTATTGATGGTTTACCAGCGAAACAATATTACCGTCACTACAAAATCAAAAATCCCCATGTTACTATCGGACACTCTGATGATTTTGCCAGTTTAGCAGAAGTTATTCAAAGACGATTTAGAAAATATATTGAAGATCCAAAATTAGCAAGATTGGGAAATTCAGACTGGCCTGATTTAATTATGATTGATGGTGGTAAAGGTCAGTTATCTGCCGTTGTTAGTATTTTGCAAGAAATGAATTTGTTAGCAGACTTGCGGGTTGTAAGTTTAGCGAAAAAACGGGAAGAAATCTTTTTACCTGGAGAGTCTTTACCTTTAGAAACCAACGCAGAACAACCAGGAGTACAGTTATTGCGAAGGTTGCGGGATGAAGCACACAGGTTTGCTGTGAGTTTTCATCGTCAACAAAGAAGTGATAAATTAAAGCGATCGCGTTTAGATGAAATTCCCGGTTTAGGACACCATCGGCAAAAGTTACTATTAGCTCATTTTCGTTCAGTTGATTATATCCGTCAAGCTACACTACAACAATTAACTGAGGTTGCGGGAATTGGACCTAGATTAGCACAAGAAATTTATGATTATTTCCATCCGGGTTGAGGAATATGGTTTTATATAAGTAAGTCGGCGGGAAAAAACCGTAGACGCGTAGCGGCTTCTCGAAGAGTAGTATGTAACAAAAAGTAAATTCACCAAAACCCTCTTCCCCGTTCCCCGTTCCCTGTTCCCTTGTCATAACGACAATTTTTAACGCCCACTTACTTACACTTTATAGCTTATTTTCGTTCAGTTGATTATAAGCTGTTGTGCAGCTAGACCACAATAATTAACTGAAGTTACGGGAATTTGTTCACGGTTAGCGCAGGAGATTTATAATTATTTTTATCCTGATTTAAATGATAAGAAATAATGGGCAATTAATAATCACGAATGTCTATTACTAATTACCCATTTCTCATTACCCATTACTAATCACTAGATTAGCAAAGGTAGCTGAGGGCTGTAATATCTCATATTGGAAGTTTTGCTTAAATTATGTGCAAGTATGTGCAAGAAATCAGGAATCATGAGTCAGGGTGTCTCATCTCACAATGAAAAATCCACAGCAGTGCTGTATCAATTCTATCTTTATGAGATAATGAACCTCAAAGAAACATTAATAAAATATAAAAAAATTGTTTTTGTGACTTAAACTACAGTTTTTCTCCGTTTGTAACGATTGAATACAAATATAACTTATTTTTAAAGATGAGGATAAACAGGCTTATCTCAAAGATTACACTACAGGGATCACCACGAATAGAGACAAAAGTCACAGCTAAAGTAAATTTATATATCTAAAGCGTGACGACTAAAAATATTAACACTAAGATAATGAGTGAGAATTACAAACTTTTTTTCATTCTTAAACTTTGTTAAAAAAAATAGCCCATCATCAGGCTAAAAATATTGACAGGCTAGAGTTACACAGTTTTCCAAAAAATTATTTAATCCAGGGATTTTAAAATGCAAGTCTTACAAAAAATTCACTGCCCAAATTGCGGCAGTGCAGCTGAACGTCACTACATTGCTGATAGTCAAGTTACAAGAACACAATGCCCTACTTGTGATTATCTGATGATTACCTGTACTCGCACTGGTAAAGTAATTGAGGCTTATGCACCAGGCATTTATGCTAGAAAGTAGATGACAGGTGACAGGTAACAGGTAAAAGTTTTTACGAATCACGAATTACCTTTTACTTGTTCGGAGTTGTCCACAAGCAGCATCAGCTTCTAAACCGCGAGAATACCTGACGCTAACAGCAATGTTTTGTTGTTGAAGAACATTAACGAAGGCTTGTATTCTATCGCGGTTTGGTCTTTTATAATCTACTTCCTCGATGGGGTTGTAAGGAATTAAATTGACATGACTTTGAAAACCGCGCAGACGTTTTGATAGTTCCAAAGCGTGTTCTGGTAAGTCGTTGACTCCAGCGAGGAGGATGTATTCAAAAGTAACCCTGCGCCCTGTTATTTCTACATATTCTCGACATTCTGCGAGTAAATCTTCTATGGGGTAGGGTTTAGCACTGGGGATGAGTTGTTCTCTTAATGCTTGGTTTGGTGCGTGGAGACTGACAGCAAGAGTAATTTGTAAATGGTGTTCGGCTAGTTGACGAATGCGATCGCGGATGCCTACAGTAGAAACAGTGAGAGATCGCGCTCCTATTCCCACATCTTGATTTAAAGATTTTAGTGCCAAAAGTACATTTTCCGTATTCAACAACGGTTCACCCAAACCCATAAACACCACATTACTAACCCGTTGTTGAAAATCTTCCTGTACAGTCAAAACCTGATCTACAATTTCTGCACGGCTGAGATTACGTTTATATCCTCCCTTACCTGTCGCACAGAAATCACAAGCCATCGGACAACCGACTTGAGTAGAAACACAGACAGTTAAACGCTTATCACTGGGAATACCGACAGTTTCAATAATTTCCCCATCTGCTAATTTGAGCAGATATTTTACAGTGTCATCAGGGGCAACAGCACGGTAATGTAGAGATGAACGACCTATAGGAATATCTGTAACGTTTTCTCGCCAATTTTTCGGAAATACAGAAATATCAGAGAGCGATCGCACTCCCTTATCATATATCCAATTATGTAGCTGCTTCCCCCGATATCCAGGTTGTCCCTGCTGTTGTACCCAAGCAGTTAACTCAGCTACCGAAGCACCAAGAAGAGGGGGAACAAGTTGAGAATTTGCAGAGTTTGGTGAATCTACCGGAGATACAAGGGGTGTAGCAGACATAAAAAAACCATTAGTTGATCCTGGATCTCTATCCTACACCTGCGATCTCAACTTGTGTAGGCTTTCTGACTCAAATTAATAGGAATTTCAATGATAAATTCTGTTCCCATTCCCGGTTCAGATATACACTCGATTTTACCACCATGCTTGTCTACTACAATTTGATAACTAATAGATAATCCTAAACCTGTGCCTTCACCAACGGGTTTAGTTGTAAAAAAAGGATCAAAAATCCTTTGTTTAATCTCTGAACTCATCCCCATACCATTATCTTTAATCGAAACACTTACCCAATCATCATTGATAATAGCTGTGCAAATTTTAATTTGACTAAAATAACCTTCTCTTTCTGCTAGGGCTAAATTCTGCTCATGTTCATGTAAAGCATCAATCGCATTACTGAGAATATTCATAAACACCTGATTTAGTTGAGAAACATAACAGCTAACTAAAGGCAATTCAGCATAATCTTTAATAAGTATATTTTGTGAATATCCTAACTTTTCTTTAAACCGAGGCTGTAAAAGCATTAATGTACTTTCAATACCCTCATGGATATCTACAGGCTTCATTTCAGATTCATCAAGACGGGAAAAATTACGTAAACCCAGTACAAGCTTACGAATACGATCTGCACCTACAGACATTGAATTTAATATTTTTGGTAAGTCTTCGATGATAAAATATAAATCTATATCTGCAATCTTTTTCTGAATTAAAGATGTAGCCTGGGGATACTCCTGGTGATAAACATTGATCAAATTTATCAAGGCTTCAATATAGTTCTGAGCATGATAAACATTAGCATAGATAAAATTTACAGGATTATTAATTTCATGGGCAATACCAGCAACTAATTGTCCTAAACTAGACATTTTTTCTGTTTGAATCAGTTGCAGTTGTGTAAATTGTAATTCCCGGAGGGTTTTTTCTAGGTGCAAATTTTTTTCATTTAATTCCTGGGTTCTATCAGCAACTTTTTCTTCTAATTTACCATAAAGTTGGGCGTTTTCTAAAGAAATAGCTGCTTGGGAAGATAATAGTTTTAATATTTTCAATCTTTCAGGGGTAAACGCTCCCACAGTTAAATCATTTTCTAAATAAATAATGCCTATTAGTTGACCATGATTTAAAATAGGATTACAAAGTATAGATTTGGGTTGGCATTTAATAATATAGGGATCGATAGCAAATATTTTTTCAGCAGTAGCATCGTTAATCAGTAGATTCTTTTGGGTATTAAAGACATAGTTAATAACGCTTAATGGTAGGTCTTGACTATCATTAATTAGTGTAAATTCCAACCCGCTTTTCTGCTCTTCTAAACATTGTGCTACAATAATTAATTTACCCTCTTGCTGTAGAATCAAAACAGCCTTCTTTGCACCTATATTTTCTACAATTACGTCCAGTAAAGTATGTAGTAATTTTTCTATTTTAATTTCCGAAGAAATTGCTAGAGATGCTTTAGTAACAGTTTCTAAATCTAACATAGCTGATACACCGTTATTGCTAGAATCCGATATAATCTTACTAATCAGAGCAGGTGCTTCACTTTCTATCGCTTTTTGCTTGAGAATAGGAGCAAGTAACTGAGGATAGCATTTTTCTAAATCTTCAACTTTAGCTTTAGCACCCCAATTTACATAACAGTAATAAGCATCTATTAAATAAGTTTGGGCAATTTTAGCTTTACCACAGTCTAGATAAAATTGAGCAGCTAATTCATTAGTAAGTGCTTCTTCTTGGATATATTTATTTTCTTTGGCTCCAGCAATTGCTTGGTCATAAAGTTCCAGTGCTTGCCAATTATGCCCCAAGACTCTTGCTTTCTCCGCTTCTACTAAATCATACTTATGCTGAAAATTTTGTGGTGCATAAATAGCCCAGTTTTTCATCTGTACTTGATTGGCTAAAACCGTCTCTAAATATTGTTTTTGTGTATCTATAGATTGATGAGGATATTCAGCTAAAACCGATAGTGAATAATAAAAATTATATTGGCTAACAGTTACTTGACCGACCACAAAATCTAAATATTTCGCACCCTCAATTGAGCTATTAAGGGCTAGGTTTCTTTGGTTGAAAAAATAATAAAATATAGTTTTTGTTAAATATAGCGAAAATAAAGTTGTAGAACTTTTTGTGGCAATTAAACTGGGCAATTCTAGATATTCATTAAAGCAAGAACCACTAAATTCTTGACGACCATCATGACATTGCAGAAAATTATTAACTAGCTGTTGCCAGACCTTATGAAGAATCATAGTACCTTGCTGGTTTAAATTTTCCATGAGAATTATGTAAGATTCTAGTTGCTCATATATATAACCTAAACTTTCTCCACTCAGCATGAGATTTATAGTATAAATTGCAGAAGAATAACCGACATTTTCTAAATCTCCTACTGCCATCCCAAATCCCATCCCATTTAGTAAACTATCTATTGTTGCCCGAACATGATTTTTCCAGAAATTAATATTAGCATTCCACATCAATAATACTTTACATTTGATTGCTTTATCATCAAATTTATCTAATAAACTCAAAGCCAATTCACCATAGCGATATCCAGTATCAATATCTAAGAAAAACCCACACAATAATACACCATAATTAACATACCCATGAGCAGAACTTGAACAATTACCATATTTAACCGACAAATGGATCATTGTAAAAATAATGGCTGTAAATAATGCCGGGTCAACAAAATAACTAGCAGCAATCATGTTAGCTAATATCCGCATTACTGCAATTTTATCTGGAGCAGTCATGATCGGTAAATTTATTAAATCATCAACATTCAAGTTGACTGGTGGTTCTTTTTCTAAGTTAACTCCCAATATCTTAATGATAGTTAAACCTGTTTCAATGGCTAGTTGAATTTGCACTTGAGCCATATATATTTGCATTTGTGCTTCATAAACTTTCACTTGATCGAGTAGACTAGTTGCATTTTCTTTAACTATTTTTATATAAGTTTCTGCTTGCTCAAAGTTGATGTTTAAAAATTCTGCTTCGACAGCTTCAACATAAAGATTCAAAGTCAAATCATACCGATATTGCCAACTATCTGCTGCCAACAGTTCTAAGCCCACTTTTAAATATCTCACAGCAGCTTCATAAGCTGTAGCTAATTTAGCTTTCTGACCTGCAATTAAATTGAGTTGAGCTAGTTCATATTTTTCTGACTGACTAGTAACTAAGTCAACACCAATGTTAATCTGGTTGACTATCTCAAATATTTTTTCTTCTAATTCCAGAGAATTAGTATTTTTGAGAATTAATTGACCAATTTTTAAGTGTGTTGCTTGTTTCTCATGATCAGGAATCAAGAAATAAGCAGCTTGTTGCACTTGGTCATGGAGAAAATTATATTTAACTGTCAGCTTTTCAAAATTATTCACTTCTAAATCATAGGTAGATAAAGAAATGCTATCTGCATAAAATTTATAACCTTCATCTTGTGGTAAAATCAGCCCTTGTTTCAGCACATTCCATAAATTCGATGCTATTTCTAATTGGGATTTTTCACAGACGATAGATAAAGTATATAAATCAAATTGATTACCTACACAAGCTGCTATTTTTAATATGTTTTGTGTATCACTTGGTAATTTTTTTATTTGCGCTCCTAAAAACTGCACAATATCATCATTCTGATATATAGCCTTAGCTGCATAAATATCACACTGCCAATAACCAAGTTTAAAATTAAAACTAATAAACCCATCTTCATACATGGATTTCATTAATTGATTAGTAAAAAATGGGTTTCCTTTGGTTTTTGTTAACAATAATTCAGTTAAAGATATGGCTTGAGATTCTGGACAACATAAAGTATCTGCTATCAGCCTATTTAAGTTTGATTTATCTAAGGGTTGCAGGTTGATTTGATTGATGATCACATCGGCTTTACGAATATTATCTAAGGTGATCATCAAAGGATGTCCAGCATAAACTTCATTATCTCGATATGCACCAATCAACAACAGATATTGAGTATCTATGCCGCTGATTAATAATTGTATTAACTTCAAAGAAGCTGCATCAGCCCATTGTAAATCATCTAAGAAAATTACCAATGGATGTTCTTTGGTGGCAAATATTTGAATAAATTTACCAAATAGTAAATTGAAGCGATTTTGAGCAGCACTGCCTGTAAGTTCTGGAACTGAAGGTTGCTTACCAATAATATTTTCTAATTCAGGAATGACATCAATGATGACTTGTCCTTTGTCTGCTAGTGCTGATAAAATCTTACTTTTCCATTCTTGTAACTGGTCTGTACTTTCGGTTAAAAGTTGCTGTAATAAACTATGCAATGCTTTTAATAAAGCCGAAAAAGGAATATTGCGTTGAAATTGGTCATATTTGCCAGAAATAAAATAACCTTTTTGGCGGATAATAGGTTTATGTATTTCATTAATGACAGCAGTTTTACCAATTCCCGAAAGCCCAGCTACTAACATTAATTCTTTATTGCCATTGCTGATTCTATCAAAAGCATTTAATAAAGTTAACGCCTCAATTTCTCTACCATAAATTTTGTCAGAAATTAGAAATCTGTCGGCTATATCTCCCTGTCCTAAGTCAAAATTGCAAATCTCTACCTGACTTAATAACATCTGTTGACATATTTCTAAATCATGTCTAATTCCCCTGGCTGTTTGATATCTTTCCTCCGGGGTTTTTGCTATTAACTTCATAATCATATCTGCAACAATCTCAGGAATCAGGGGATTAAGTTCCCTGGGATTATCAGGTGTTTTCGCCAGATGGCAATGCACCAACTCTAAAGGATTATTGCTAATAAAAGGTAATTGTCCTGTGAGTAATTCATAAAATGTCACACCCAAAGAATAAAAGTCAGTCCGGTAGTCTATACCGCGATTCATTCTTCCCGTTTGTTCTGGTGACATATAGGGAAGTGTCCCTTCTAATACATTAGGGTTTTTGATTTCGGCGACTTCTTTAGGTAAAAGACAAGAAATACTAAAATCTATCAGCTTAATGTTCTTAGTTTCGGGATTAATAATAATATTTTTGGGCTTGATATCTTTATGAATAATTTTATGGCGATACAAAAACTCTAGCGCCTTAACAATAGGAATAGCGATAGTAAAAAACAAATCTAAGTCCAATGGTTGTGACTTAGCATATTGATGTAGAGATATTCCGCCAATATCCTCTAAAATTAGGGCATAACTATTACCATATAGTTCTAAACTATAGCAGGTTATAATATTGGGATGTGCTATTTGTTGGGTAATGGTGAACTGATGTTTTAAGGATATCAATTCGCGCAATTGGGGATATTGTGCGTTTAAGGTTTTGATGATGACGGGAGTCTGAGTCTTCTTTTCCTCACCACGGTATACAGTAGTTCTAGTGCTAACATGAATGACTTCAGTTATTCGATAACCAGGAATTAAGATCCCAGAAATGTTACTCTTGCTCATAAGGTTGGAAACTGGGAATTGGGGATTGGGAATACATTGGTTTCTTTGTGATGTTGCTCTAGCGCAAAATGCAACCGTTGGATTTTCACATCTTGCACCACATTGAAAATAGTGCAAGATGTTAGAAAAGTGCTTTTACTTAAAAACCTGAAGAGGATGTTTTAAAAGTCCTCTTGTGAGTAGAAAACCGTTCTATATCCCCCTCCTCTTTCAAAAGGGGAGCCAGTTCGTTGGGCAGCTTCGCCGACTTGTAATAAGTGCCTAAAATCACAGCAACCCACTTCTGAAACAACCTTAACCAAAGGTTGTACCATTCCAACCCCACATTGCACCTTTGGCATCTGCAAACTCTATATAAATTCGATTTTTAGGCACACCCAACACTTGATTGATTTGTTGACAGAAATCCTGACTCATCGCTGAAGTTTGTTCAGGCTTCATTGTGCCAACACTTTTGATTTCAATATAGCAAACTGGGTCTGTAGTTCCCGCAAAGGTCATGGGTATTTCTGGTTCAAAAGCTGTCATCACATAAGATTCTGGTTTGCCTGTATGTTTAGCTAACTTAGCTGACAATCCTTTGAGCATTGACTCAATTTCAGCTTTTTTTGGGGCAGATACAGAAGTTTGGACTTTAATTAATGGCATAATCAACAATTCAAAATAGAGCCTATGGCTTCTGTTAGGGATACAAAATTGAAAATTGAAAATTGCTAACCTAGATGGTGGCAATTATTCTATTAATTTTACCTATTTAGTGATGAGATGAACGAAACAAGTGATTATGTTCAGGATGGTATAAACGCGATCGCCCTGTTGCTGGTAAGAGTGCGGGGCTAATTATATAAAGTGTAGTCCGCAGTAATTCTTCTTGGTGTGTACAATGTGCCATTTTTTCAAGAGAAACAACCCGGATTTTTTCATCAGGCCATCCGATGCGAAAGCAAATTGCTACTTGGGTTTGTGCTGGGTAATGTTCTAAGAGTTTGGCTTGGGCATCGGCAACATGACGCGCACTCAAATACAAGCACAGACTAGCCTGATGTGCTGCTAAACTGGCTAATTCTTCTCTAGAGGGAACTTCTGTGCGTCCACTGATGCGCGTGAGGATGATAGTTTGCACCAAACCAGGGACAGTTAACTCTACTTTGAGTTTAGCGGCAGCAGCTTGAAAGGCACTGATACCAGGAATAACTTCAAAAGGGATATTTGCCGCAGCCAAAAGCTGCATCTGCTCATGGATAGCACTGTAGAGACTGGGATCACCAGAATGAAGACGCACCACAGATTTATGCGATCGCACCCCTTCAATCATTATTGGTAAAATCTCTTCTAAAGTCTTATTCGCTGTTCTGATCATCTCAGCATCTTGCCGACAGATATCTAAAATCTGTTCTGGAATTAAAGAATCAGCAAATAAAATCACATCAGCCATAGCGAGAAGTTTCTGCGCCTTAACCGTTAATAAATCTGGATCTCCAGGACCTGCTCCCACAATGTACACAGCTGATTCTAAGCGTTGCATCATAGTTGAATTGCTCCAATTTTACCCGTATTTATTTATACCTGTAGAACCCAGAATTCCGGAAAAAAATTTTTGGCATTTCTTAACTACCCTTCCGGATTAACTCCCTTTGCCTAGTAGAAAGATATGGTAGATGCACCCTGGTTAAGCCCTGGAGAACACTCTGGGGCATTTTTTATTTTTAGTCAGTTGTCAGTTGAAGAAGGCAAAAGACAAGAGAAGAAATTTCTCCCCTCCCCATCTCCCTAGTCCCCAGTCCCCATCACCCCATCACTTTTAGAGGGGGAAACGACATCAGGTAAAGGGCGTTTGAGTACATAAAGCCAAGCTAAACCAGCTAATCCTACAGTAATTCCCGTTAAACTGACTATTTGTGCAATCCTCAGTGGTCCTAGCATCAAGCTATCTGTGCGTAAGCCTTCAATCCAAAATCGTCCCAAGCTGTAGGCTACCCAGTAAACTAGAAATAACGTCCCTACCTTGAGGCGTGGCTTGCCAGATAAAGCCCGAAAAAATAAAGTCAGCAGCAAAGCAAAAACCATTAAATTCCACAGAGATTCATAAAGAAACGTGGGGTGGAAATATTCAAAATTAGCCAAGCTGGGGGGACGACGATCCGTAGGAATATAAAGCTTCCAGGGTAAATCTGTAGGTCCGCCAAAAGCTTCAGAATTGAAGAAATTACCCCAACGTCCGATTGCTTGCCCTAAAATCAGCGAAGGAGCCACTAAATCTGTTAATTGCCAAAAAGATATCTTTTTGAGTTTGGCAAAGATTAACGCCGCTGCCACACCGCCAATAATCGCCCCGTGGATGGCAATACCTCCTTGCCAAATGGCAATGATCCGCTCTGGATGTTGGGAGTATTCTGACCATTGAAATAAAACATAATATAACCGCGCGGCGGGAATAGCCCCAATTACCAGCCAAATTGACAAATCACTGATTAACTCAGGATTAACGTGACGACGCTTTGCCAGGTATTGAGAAAGGCTAACGCCAATCAAGACGGATGAGGCAATCAACAAGCCATACCAGCGGATAACTACCGGGCCTAGTTTCACTAAAATAGGTCCTGGAGAAGTAAATTGAAACCCCAAGGGCAAAGCGGAAAAATCCAGTGCCATGCAAAATTACCTAAAAGATTTGATTGACCACTGCTATATAAATCCTAGACAAGTCTAGACATTTACTTCTTACTTCAACGTGAACAAGAGAGCGGTTATCCCAGCCTTCAGGAAGGAAGCCATAACCTATAACCTGTCACCTTTTCCCAATCCCCAGCACGGAAATGCTAACTTTAAGTAAGTTTAATCAATTTCTGTCGCTATAATTACCTAAAGCAGTTTGATGTATATGAATGATCGCTATTTATCCTGGGAGCTTTGATCCTATTACTTTGGGACACCTTGACCTTATTCAGCGAGGTAGTCGGCTGTTTGATGAGGTGATAGTGGCTGTATTGCGAAATCCTAACAAAATGCCACTGTTTACGGTGCAACAACGGTTAGAACAAATTCGTCTGGCTACAAAACATCTCCCTAATGTGGAAGTAGACAGCTTTGATGGGCTGACAGTTAACTATGCCCAAATGCGACAAGCACAAGTTGTATTGCGTGGTTTACGAGCGGTTTCCGACTTTGAGATCGAGCTACAAATGGCTCACACTAATAAAACACTTTCTACTCAGATCGAGACAGTTTTTCTGGCCACCTCGAATGAATATAGTTTTTTAAGTAGTAGTGTGGTAAAAGAGATTGCAAAGTTTGGTGGCTCTGTTAATCATCTTGTTCCCCCACACATTGCCCTGGATATATACCAATGCTACAACCAAAACTCTCCAGCCCTGAATCCAATCACAACGGAAACCACGTCCCACCTCAAGAGAATCCGAATGGACAAGGAGGTGTAGACATTCTGCAAGAACTCAACCGTATAGAGGACATAGTTCTCGCTGGTCTGGAAATTCCCCTGGTAGGACGCACGCTGATCAATGAAAACAAGCTACTCGAACAGCTTGATTTTGTTCGTGTTTCTTTACCGTCGGTGTTTCAAGAAGCAGCAGAACTCCTCCAACACAAGGAAGAAATCATGCTGGAAGCGGAGGAGTATGGACAGCAGGTTGTAGAAGCAGCACAAGCCAAAAGAGCGCAAATTTTGGCTGATAGCGATATTATCAGACAGGCAGAACGGGAAGCTGAACAACTGCGTCGCAAAGTGCAGCAAGAGTGTGACACGATGATGCAAGAAACTCTGGCAGAAATAGAGCGCAAGCGACGTGCCTGTATGCAAGAATTGGAAGAAATGCGCCAAACTGCGATCGCTCAAGCTCAAGAAATTGAAGATGGTGCTGATCAATATGCCGATAATGTTCTAGAAAATATCGAGCAAGATCTTCAGGAAATGTTGCGAATTATTACTAATGGCCGCTTACAACTGCGAGGAGACATACCAAAGCAGCGTAATTCATCCCATCCTAAGAAGAGATAATTATCTGATCACTTTGTGATTTAGTGTTTCTGGTTTTTCGGGGGCTATGAACTGTTTTACAGTTAGACACTGTTACCCTAGACTGTGTTGAAAGTACCGTCATCAAGTACATCAAAAACATGAAATCTAGGGGTTTTAACATCTCTCTTTTATCTATAGGCAGCAGCCTAACAGCTTTGTTAGTTATTGCTGGCAGTTCCATGCTTCTGCCTAGTCAGGTAAACGCTGGTTCTACTCAGGGTTTAATTGCACAAATTCCAGCCAGTGCCACGGTGATTTATGTTAATCCTGTGACTGGTCAAGATCGTAGTGGTGCTGGTATTACCGCAGAAGCGCCCTACAAAACCATTACCTTCGCTCTCTCGCGGGCGCAATCAAATACAGTTATTAAACTAGCTCCTGGTAGTTATACCAAGGATACAGGGGAAACTTTCCCTTTACTGCTCAAACCAGGAGTAATACTTCTGGGTAATGAATCTACCAAAGGTCAAGGAACAGTAATCATCGGTGGTGGTTATTACACCAGTCGTACTTTTGCTAGACAGGATGTGACAATCTTAGCAGAAAATAACACCACTATTACAGGCGTAGCAATTACTAATCCCAATCAACGGGGTACTGCTGTGTGGGTAGAGTCAACTAATCCCACTATCAAAAACAATACTTTTAGCAACAGTGCCAGAGAGGGGGTTTTTATTACAGGTACAGGAAATCCCAAAATTGAAAATAACATCTTTTTCAAAAATCAAGGCAATGGGGTTTCAGTAGCTAAATCTGCTCAAGGAGAAATTCGCAATAACTCATTTGAGGATACTGGTTTTGGTTTGGCTATTGGTGGTACTTCTACACCATTAGTAGAAGGAAACCAAATTATCCAAAACCAAGATGGTCTGTTTGTCTCAGAAGCTGCCAGACCCATACTGCGTAAGAATGTCATTCAGAACAATAAGCGGGATGGTATTGTGGCCACTATCGACGCTCTCCCCAATCTTGGTACTGATGACAATCCTGGTGGTAATCTCATTCGTAATAACACTCGTTACGACTTGAATAATTCCACTAGAACTAACCGCATTGTTGCTGTTGGCAATGATATTGATCAAAAGCGGATTTTAGGTGCAGTAGATTTTGTGGCGGCAACTGTTACCCCTCCTGCTGGTAATGGTTCTACTGTATTTCAAGATGTGTCTACAGGTTATTGGGCAAAAGCCTACATTGAAGCTTTAGCTTCCCAAAATATTATTGCAGGTTTTCCTGATGGTACTTTTAGACCTAATGAGCCTGTAACTCGCGCCCAATTTGCGACTATTATCACTAAAGCTTTGACACCCCCAGCTAAACGTACAGCCATTCAGTTTAAGGATGTCAAAAGCAATTTTTGGGCTTATGGAGCAATTCAATCAGCTTACCAAAGTCAGTTTGTGGCTGGTTATCCTGATGGGACTTTTAAACCACAGCAAGAAATTCCTAGAGTGCAGGCTTTAGTGGCTTTAGCTAACGGGTTGAATCTCACTGCTAACAATAACAGTATTGTCACCGTTTACACTGATGCTGCTCAAATTCCTAATTATGCAGTTGGACCTGTTGCGGCTGCAACTGTTAGGCAATTAGTGATTAATTATCCGATAGTTCAACAGCTTGATCCTAATCGTCAGGCCACTAGAGCAGAAATTGCTGCCTTTGTCTATCAGGCACTTGTCACTATTGGTAGGGCGCAACCAATTCCTTCTCCTTATTTAGTCACTGCTCAGTAATTTGTAATTACCGCATATTGCAGGTAAATGAGGTACAAATTTTCATCACAGAGCTTGGCAATAAAAGGGTTTTACTGCTGATGCCTGAAAGCTGCTGTAATTAAAAAGGTGGGCAATAATGCCCACCTGACAATTAACTATTAACTATTACCTGTTTCCTGTCACCTGTGTTTGTCAGGAGAATTAGAAGAACAGCGGTTAAACCATTCTTCATACTTTTGCTGTTGTGACTGATTTTCTACTAAAATCGTGATTTTGACTTGGTGACAGCCGTGATTTTTTTCTTGAGCGATCGCATTTAAAAGCAAACTAGCAATTTTCGGTGAACTAAACTCTCCACTAACAATTAACCCAGTGTCAAAATTGGTAACTTTTCGTATTTCCTCTTCGATTAACTCAATACCAGAAATCTCACCCTGACCTAAATCAATTTCTGCTAGTTTTTTGTGATCGGGACTAACTTGTTCAACAATCAACTTTTCCCGTCTCACAGGAACTTGGATCATGTGAGTTTCGATTTCCTTGCGAACAATAACCTCTCCCACCTTTTGTTTGTGATTATCAACAAACAATCTTTCTTCTAAGAGAGGAATAATTGTTTCTTCCTTTGTGTTCTTTGTGTCTTCGTGGTTCATTAAATTAAATAGATAATATTTATTTCAATAGATAAGAGAGTAATTAGCCCGCTGATGCGGGCTTTTTAAAATTTATTAATTCATAATTCAAGATTCATAATTAAAAGATTCATCTGGGTCTAGAGGTTTAAATCTGTGACCAACTTTTAGAAAGTTAGTCTTATCTTACCCATGCAAATCACAATTATGAATTATGAATTATGAATTTTAAATTATCGTTCTTCAATTGGTAGATTAGGAGCATTGATATCTAACTCTTCCCGACGCACGGTGTCTTGAGTTTCAACCGTATCTTGCTCTACGACTTTTTTGATGTTCACTTGTTCCCTCACAAAAGCTTCTTTGCGAACTTCTGGAGTTTCTTCGTGGATTTCCATGCGAGCAACTTCACCTTCACGGAAGTTAGCTTCACGGGGAGAAACTGCTCTCCCTGCATTTTCAGGAGTGACACGCTCAATAACAACGTGTTCTCTTTCTACTGGTACTGATACTCGTGCAGTTTCGGTTTCTACGTGTTTACCAACTGCTACTTCTCCCACTTTGCGGCGATTTTTACTAGCAATCAGCCGTTCTTGATACAGTCTCAGAGTTTGATGATCTCGCTCATTTAAATCGAACAAATCAGGCTCATGTTCGTAGCTGTAAGTATCAGGGGTGTAAGTTGGTGTAGTTCTGGCTGTAGAGGTTCTTCTTTCTACTTCTGTGGAGTCTACAGGTGTTGGTGATTCTACTGAACCTGATGCTTCTAGAGGTGTGGTGCGGTAGTCAGATCCACGATATACTCCGCGCACCTGTTCTTCATAGTTGTAATCTGTTGTTAGACGTTCGTTAAATTCTGGTAACTCTTCTGCTTGTTCTCTTGTTAAACCAAGAGCATAAACGCGATCAGTATTATAATCGATACGACTGCGACCAATGGGTAGCAAGACTTTTTTACCAAAAATCCAGAAGCCTAAGTCAACTACTAAATAGCGAAAATTTCCTTTTTCATCAACTAAAGCATCATGGACTGTACCGATTTTTTCATCGGTTCTTTCTGTATATACTCCCAGTCCTTTAATATCTTTGCCTTCAAAACTATTTCGGTAATCAGGTTCAAAATCTTCTAATTTGTAAAGAACCATTATCTTTTTCCTCAACCTTTTATATGATTTCTTACTTTCAATGATAGTAATTTATGCTTCTTTTTCCCTCTTTCTCACGAATGAATTACAGGGAAATAATTTTATCAAAAGTCAGAGATATTGCTCAAACACAAGTAGCAGAAAGAGGTCAACATAATTCCAGATTCAACTCTCTGCATAGGAGATATATCCCCAAATTCCTGGAAAATTTGGAGATATATAGGACTCCTATTTGATTTGGGAAAAAACTCCGTGTACCTGAATTTTTTGAAACCCTTTTGCCTGCCTACGCAAATAATTATGGCTAGGCCTCCCGTAAGGGATACAGATATCAAACGGATTCCTATATATCCTATATATGGATATTATGTTTTAGAAATTTGCGCTACTTAGCAATAACAAATTCTGAATTACAAATGATTCAATCCAGTCTCATGAGCAGTTTGCAGTTAGCATGGGTAGCCAACCACAGACTTGCTTTAATTAACTCAATTTCCTAGTTAAATTCTGGGTAATTAGTATTATTGAGCCATCATTAATTCAAACAGATTCATTCATGAACTTCTACACTATTTCCCTTGACATTTAAATTACCGGAAGTATCAATATCTAATTCTTCCCGGCGAATCGTGTCTTGGGCTTCCACAATATCCCGATCTACCACTTTTCTAACTCGCACTTCTTCCCGAACAAAGGCTTCTTTATGAATTTCTGGAGTTTCTTGATAAACATCTATGTGTGCTACTTCCCCTTCTTCAAACTTGATTTCGTTGGGATCTACCACTGTACCTATCTCCGGGAGTTGAATTCTATCAATTACAACACGTTCTTTGGTAATAGGTACTGTAACCCGTGCGGTATCAGTTTCAATGTGTTTACCAAGGGCTACTTCTCCAGTTTTCACACGATGTTTATTAGCAACTAAGCGTTCCTCATAAAGTCTAAGAGTTTGATGAGATTGCTCATTTAAACCATATAAAGTTGGTTCTTGTTCGTAGTCGTAACTTTCAAGTTCATAACTTACAGCACCCAGGGTAGAACGATAAATACTGCGTACCATTTCTTCAAATTCTTGATCAACGATGGTGTTGTCCTGGTACTCTGGTAAATGTTCTACTTGCTGCTTGCTGAGTCCATCGACATAGACACGCCCAGCGGGATAATTGATGTGAGCTAGTCCAATGGGTAGTAATATTTTTTTACCAACAGAATCTAAGCTGGTATCAATAACTAGATACCGAAACCTGCCATTCTGATCAACTAAAGCATCCGCAACGGCACCAACTTCGGTTCCTCCTTCCGTATAGAGATTCAAACTCTTAATATCATCTCCTCCAAAGGTTTCTCGATAGTTTGGGTCAAATTCTTCCAGTTTATAAAGAGGCATATCCTATTTCCAAGTTGTTGAATATCAATATCTATTCACAACAGTAGAAGTAAGTTGCCTATTTTTCCTCTTGCTGATGACTGAGTTCCAGTGAGATATGCTATAGTTTTTATCTCATACTTTGAGTGAACTTTTAGTAAATAGTCAGCAGCTATATTGCTGATAGAAATATATCTAGGGATAGATACCATAAAAAACTGATTGATTAGAACATACCCAATTTCTGTAAGAGTCTTATAGCCAAAGTTCACTTTAAAGGACTGAATATATATAAGTAGGTAGACACAATTAAATATTCTCGTTCCCATACTCTGTATGGGAATGAATTTTCAAGGCTCTGCCTTAAGTGACCGCAGAGGCAGAGCCTCTATGATAGCATTCCCAGTCGGAGACTGGGAACGAGGAAAACGAGGAAATGTCAACTGTCACCTACTTCCACTCACCTTGTAAGGTAAAAGCCGCCCAATAATCTGGTTTGGAAAATTTCTCATTCTTGAACATTTCAATCTGCGCTTGTCGCAAAGCCGCAGCAGGTTTTAAACCATCTTTGAGCATTTTTTGATAAAATTTCTGCATTAATAATGATGTCGCTTCATCATCCACACTCCACAAACTTACCACAACTCTCGGACTACCTGCATACATAAATCCTCTGGTTAATCCTACTAATCCTTCGCCTTTTATTTCCTGTCCTAAACCTGTTTGGCAAGCACTCAATACTACTAATTCTGCCGACAAATTCAGGTTGAAAATATCATGTAATCGTAAAAAGCCGTTTTGCGGTTTTCCTTGTTTATCAAATAAGGATAAAACTACACCTGATAATTCTGGTTGTTCACTATTCAAAATTCCATGAGTTGCAAAGTGCAATATTCGATATTGGCTAATTTGAGAGTTAGTAATAAAATCTCGATTAGCGGCAAAATCATAAGCTGGTAATTTTTGATTTTCGGGGATTAGTTTTAAAATTGTTTCTGCTTCTTTGCGGGTGAATATTAATCTTTCAAATTTGATATCTGTGTTGATAGCTGCTCTTTTTAATGCTAGATTGTTGAGATTATTATTATTTGCACTGTTGTCTCTTGTAACTTTGAGGCGTTCATCATCTTTTGAAAATACAGGATCTGCTAATAATGCTAAAGTTTTATTTGCAGGTTTCTTTGTTAGTTGTTCTTTTCTCAGTAGTGCTATTGTTGAGGCTGATGGTAAGGTGACAATTTCGTGATTGACTATTAACGGTTGATATTCTTGGGTATTGGGTGTGGTTAAAGCTGCAAAAGGTAAATATTGCAATGCACCATCACCAACTATCGCTAAACGTTTTTTTCCTAACTGTGTTGCTACTGGAGATAACAATATTTGTGTTAAAGGTTCTGCGGCTTTGGCGACGGTTTTTTTATTTGATGTGGGTTTCACAATTTCGTTACGGAATTTTCTAACTAAAGTTTCTATTTCCGCACTTTTAGGAAGTTCGTAACTTGTCATTCCTGTTTTAGAAATTGCCCAAAGATAACTCTTTTCTTCCCCCAGAGAATATTCTAATAACAGAGTATTTTCATCTAATACTTGTCGTTGAATTTCTTTTAATGTCAGGGGTTCGGGTTGGGTAAGCGACGCATAACGGGGACTGGTGGCGCGAATTTTTGCTTGTATTTGGCGATATTGTTCTAATAGGTTTGTGGTTTCTTGTTTTAATGCTTGTTCTTGTTTGCTGCTGTCTGGTTTATTTGCTATTTCAATGCGGCGTTTTTCATTCGCATCTAGTTGTTGTTGCAGGTTGCGTTCTTGGGTGAGTAGTTGGGGATCTACTCCTGTACGAATGTCTGCGTTAGCTTCGTTAAGAATTTCTAATAAACTCCGGGCGCGGGCGCGTTCGCTGGTTTCTAATGCTAAAATATCATATCCTTTTGATGGTTGTTGTTTGTGCAGTTGCATCAACAGGTCTATGTAAAACTGGTAATACCTTTGAACTGTGGCAAAGTATGATGTGCGTAAGTCTTGACTAGTAACTTTGGTGCGGACACTTTCAACTATTTCAATTGTTTTTTCAATGGGAGTGAGTGCTGCTGAAAGGTTTCCTCGGTTGCGTTCTGTGAGGGCAATATAATAAAGTGTATCAGCTTCTCCGGTGCGATCGCCCAATTTTTGCCGCAGTTTCAATTCTTGATTATAGCTATCAATGGACTGTTGATACTGTTTTAATGAATTGTATGTTTTGGCAATATTACCAACCACATTAGCTTCGGCTACAGGAAATTCTATTTTTTGAAATCCAGATAAAGCTTGATTAGAAAAATCTAGGGCTTTTTGATATTCCCCTGATGCTAAATAAATTCTCCCTAAAAAAGCCAAAGCTGTAGCTTCATTCGAGCTATTTTTACGTTGACGTGATGACACCAATATTTTATTAGCAGCATCTAAAGCTTGAGGATAGTTTTTTAGTTCTTCGTTAACTCTAATTATACCTATTGTAATGGTAAATTCTCGATTAACATCTTCTAGCTTTTGAGCTATTGCTAATCCTTGCTGGTAATATTTCAACGATTCTGGATAATTTTTAGCTCTTCTATAAACATCTCCAATATCGTTGAAAGCTTGAGCAACACCGCTCATATCATTCATGCCTTCAAACTTTTTTAAGGCTTGTTTCAGAGTTTCAATACTTAACTGATAATTACCTAAATAATCATAAATATTAGCAATATAAATCAGAGTCTTTGCTTCTTCGGGAAGATTTTGTATTTGTCTTTGAATAGTTAATGCTTGGTTAGTAAGATCAAGTGCTTGCTGATATTCACCCATTGATTTATAAACATCAGCTATATTTACCAAAGTTCCTGCTTCGTCAGGACTCTTAATACGTCTTTGTAATTCTAACGCTTGATTGAGTAATTCAAGGGCTTTCTGCTTTTGACCTGTTTCTTCGTATATATTACTAAGATTATATAAAACTTTGGCTTCAAAAGATTCCGGTTGTAAATTAGAGTTGGTAATTTTTTTAATTAGAGAACGTGCCTCTTCAAAGGCATTTAAAGCCTTGGGATTATCATTAAAAATTTTATAGGTCGCACCTACAGTAGAAAGAATTGTTGATTGTTCCAATAAATTCAATTCTAATTCTGTACCAGAAAGCTTTTTCTGATTAGTTCTTTGGATTTCTAAAGCTTGGTTTAAAGCATTAATACTAAGTTCTGGTTGACCTACATAACCATAAAAAATTCCTAAAATTCCCAGAGTTTTAGCTTGTCCAGATAAATCTTTAAGTTGACGAGAAATTTCTAAAGCTTGATTGAAATAATTGATTCCTTGTTTTATTTCTCCTAAGTTTGCGTAATTAATTCCGATACTCTTCAAAGTTTCTGCTTCTCCAGATTTGTCATTATTAGCCCGCTGAATCGCTAATTGTTGATTATAATATTCTATGGCTGTTTTAGTGTCTCCAATACTTGCATAACTTTTAGCGATCGCATTCAACACAAAAATAATATAATCTTGCTCTTTTTCACCTTTAAGAATAGATAATGATTGTTGATAATATGCAATAGCTTTTTGTTTTTCACCTAGCTTTTCTTGACCATTACCGAGAAATAAAAGAATCGTTGCTTGACCTGTTTTGTCTTGTATTTTTTCTCGAATAGCTAATGCTTGATTATAATATTCTATAGACTTAGGAACTTGGTTTAAATCCAGATAAATCCCACCTAATCCTACAAGTGTAGCAGCTATAAAAGATTCTAGTCCTAGTTGCTGCCAAAGTTCCAAAGCAGCTTCATATTTTTTAATTGCTTGTTGTAAAGATTCTGATGTTCCTTGTTCTCGCAGTTTCCCAGCTTCTGCAAATAATTTTTTTGCCTCAGCAATGGCTTTTTGTTGTTCCGGGCTAAAAGTTGGTTGCTGGGTTATTAATAATGGATAGTTGATTTTTAAACTGTTAACAGATGCAATTACTGATAAAGGCTCTGATAATAATAGAAGAGTAATAGCTAAAATTTGACCACAGTTTTTTCCCTTCGCCATCACATCACCTTTGCTTGGTAATTTTGGGTATCAGTGGTCAATCCTAATTGTGGTTAGGTTTTTTGTCAAAATAATTTAAACAATGTTCATAACATATTCATAACATTCAGTATTACAGATCCCCGACTTCTTCAAGAAGTCGGGGATCTATGGTGGTGGTATATTTTCAACTAACCGCTATACTCCTACCAGTTGTCTAACTTGCGATTTCACAGCTTCCACAATGGCATCAGCATCAATTTTAGCAGCACGGAGTAGTTGTTCGGGAGTGCCGGAAGTGGGCATATCTCGCACTGCAAGTTTAATAATTTGTAATTGCGGGATTTTGTAGGCAGGAGTTGTACTATTACCAGCAAAGGCATCTAGCACAGCATCACCTAACCCTCCTTCTAACCAATGGTCTTCTACAACTACTAAATTACCATTAGTATCTTTTGCTGCTTGATGTAATGTTCGCACATCAATGGGCTTAACAGAATAAGCATCAATAACGCGAACTGTAATACCTTCATTTTTCAATCTGTCGTAAGCTTTGAGGGCTTCATGTAAAGTAATACCGGCGGCAATAACTGTGGCTTGATCTCTGTGGGAACGGTGTATAACTTTGCTGCCACCAATGGGAAATTGTTCTTTACCATCATAAATTACAGGAGTGCTTTCTCTGGTGGTGCGGAGGTAAACAATACCAGGTAAATCGCTCATCTGTGCTACTAGTTTAGCAGTCTGATTAGCATCACTAGGATACAATACAGTGCTATTCCACACAGCGCGAAAAGCTGCTAAATCTTCTAATCCCATTTGAGAAGCGCCATCTTGACCGATAGAGACACCCGCATGAGAACCAACTAAATTAATGTTGGCACGAGATACCGCCGCCATCCTGATAAAATCGTAAGCACGAGTTAAAAAAGCTGCAAAGGTAGAAGCAAAGGGTTTGTATTTTCGCACCTGCAAACCTACCGCAGCTGCTATCATTTGCTGTTCGGCAATGTACATTTCAAAGTAACGTTCAGGAAAGGCTTCGGCAAAATCTTCAGCATACGTGGAATTACTCACCTCAGCATCAAGGACAGCTATATCAGGTTGCGATGTCCCCAAAGCTAATAAAGCATCACCGTAAGCGCGACGGGTGGCAACTTTTTTATCTTTTTGATATGTGGGAAGTTGTAAAGGTTGAGGTACTCCTAGTGCAGCGGGTTGGCTTTGTGATTCTGGTTTATCAACTGTGATAGTAATGTCACGTTTTCCACCTAATTCTGTGATGGCTTGTTTTTCTTGTTCTGCTTTCAAAGCTTTACCATGCCAACCACCTAAATCTTCTAAAGCCTTTACTCCGCTGCCTTTTTTTGTCCTGGCAATAATAACTGTCGGACGGTCATTTATAGCTACAGCAGCACTAAAAGCTTGGTCAATCTCTGTTAAATCATGACCATCAATTTCTATTGCTTGCCAACCAAAAGCCTTAGCACGGTTAGCATAAGCTTGTGTATTCCAGCCTAATTCAGTTTGACCACGTTGTCCGAGGCGGTTGACATCAATAATGGCAATTAGATTATCTAAACTATAGTGAGAAGCGTGATCAAAAGCTTCCCAAACCGAACCTTCAGCCGTTTCACTATCCCCCAATAATACCCAAACATTGTAAGGCAATTGGTCTAAATATTTACCCGCTAAAGCCACCCCCACACCAATCGGTAAACCTTGCCCCAAGGAACCTGTAGCTACATCTACCCAAGGTAAAACGGGTGTAGGATGTCCTTCTAAACGACTACCAAACTGGCGCAGAGATAATAATTCTTGGTCAGAAATTACGCCTGCTGCTTTATACATGGAATATAGCAAAGGTGCAGCGTGTCCTTTGGAAAGAATAAAGCGATCATTATTTGGGTTATCTGGATGAGCGAAATCGTAACGGAGATATTTGCACAGTAAAACCGCCATCAAATCAGCGGGAGACATAGAAGACGTAGGATGACCGGAACCTGCAACAGTAGTAGTCCGAATACTATCGACACGCAACTGTTGAGCTAATTCTTGCCATTGGTGT
This sequence comes from Anabaena sphaerica FACHB-251, assembly GCF_014696825.1. Classification (NCBI taxonomy): domain Bacteria; kingdom Bacillati; phylum Cyanobacteriota; class Cyanophyceae; order Nostocales; family Nostocaceae; genus Anabaena; species Anabaena sphaerica. The sequence goes on from NZ_JACJQU010000020.1 coordinate 35,291, forward strand.
AGCTGCTCTTGGGTGGTCATGGTTGTTATCCTAAATAGAAATTAAAATTATTGACTATAACTAAAAAAGTAATCTTGCAGGTAAAACTGTAAATTCTATCTTTGCTTAGATTTAATGTAGAGACTTGGTGTTATCAATACTTCTTTCTAATGGAATAACCACTTCTTCTATCTCAGGTTATATAAGAGTTAGTTGACTTCAGCTTAATTTGTATGTGTATAGCACAAAATATTATTGTATTAGATGACTTTAAAACCTAAATACCAATCAGCCCAAAATTATCAACAAGCTCAAGAAATATCACCTCATCATACACAAACTAAAGATGTATTAATAGATAAGAATTGGCAAAAGTAACAATATATTGGCATAGCAATTCTATTATTTGTAGGACTTACGCAAGATTGAACTCAAAACCTGATTCTTGCGTAGGGGTAATTCATGAATTACCCCTACTTCCGTTCTGTTTTGCGTAAGTCCTGATTTGGATTAATCGCAATCATAGGATTTTTCAGCCGTCGATTTGAATATGCTTTAATCTTTGCCCTGACCCTTAGCATGATATTAATTGTTTTCTTCCTGATTGTTTAAAAGATGATGAATCCCCCCCATTTATCAAACTGCAATTGGTAATGAGGCATAAAGCAGGGGAGTATAGGGAGAATAAGCTGTTAATTGATAGTAAAATGCAACCCAAGCATAGCCAAATCCCACAACCTCAAGATTGGGAACTTTGATATTATTTACCAGTGCATAGCCAAGCAACATAAACCCATGACCAAATATGTAGCTGCAATTGACCAAGGAACGACCAGCACCCGCTTCATCATCTTTGACAAGCAGGGTAAAATTGTTGACTATGCCCAAAAAGAACATCAGCAGATTTACCCCCAACCGGGTTGGGTAGAACATGATCCTCTGGAAATTTGGTCATGTACTCAAACTGTAATTAAAGATGCTTTATACCAAAGTAATATTACTGTAGCTGAAATTACAGCCGTTGGTATTACAAATCAGCGAGAAACAATAGTAGTTTGGGATAAGCAAACAGGCGAACCTTACTACAACGCCATTGTCTGGCAAGATACCAGAACTGACTACATCTGTAATCAACTAGCAGCAGATGGTGGGATAGACCGTTTTCGCGCCATAACAGGTTTACCACTGGCTACCTACTTCAGCGCCCCCAAAATCAAATGGTTATTGGAAAACATACCAGGATTAAAAGCCGCAGCCGCAAATGGTAATGCTCTTTTTGGCACAATTGACACTTTTTTGATTTGGCATTTAACAGGTGGTACAGAAGGCGGTTTGCATATTACTGATGTTACCAATGCCAGCCGGACTTTGCTGATGAATTTGAATTCTCTGGACTGGGAACCGGAAATTTTGGAAATTATGGGCATTCCCCGGCAAATGTTACCAGAAATTCGCCCTTCATCTGCTATTTATGGTCAAGCTACAGGTATTCTCGCAGGAGTTCCCATTGCTGCTGACTTAGGTGATCAACAAGCTGCTTTAATGGGACAAACTTGTTTTCAGGTAGGTGAAGCCAAAAATACCTATGGTACAGGTTGCTTCATGCTGCTGAATACAGGCCAGCAAAAGGTGATTTCCCAACATGGTTTATTAACAACCGTAGCTTACAAATTGGGTGATGCACCACCCGTTTATGCTTTGGAGGGGAGTATAGCTATTGCTGGTGCTTTGGTTCAATGGTTGCGTGACAATTTGGGATTAATTCAAAGCAGTGCAGAGGTAGAAGCTTTAGCCAGTACAGTTACAGATAATGGTGGTGTTTATTTTGTCCCTGCTTTTTCTGGGTTATTTGCTCCCTATTGGCGCAATGATGCTAGAGGTGTAATTGTGGGGATGACTCGCTACACAAATAAAGGTCATATTGCCCGTGCGGTGTTGGAAGCTACAGCATGGCAGACTCGTGAAGTTTTGGATGCGATGAGAGAAGACGCGCAGGTAAATTTAACGGCTTTGAAGGTAGATGGTGGGATGGTGTACAACAACCTGTTGATGCAATTTCAAAGCGATGTGTTAGGTGTGCCAGTGATTCGTCCGCAAGTAGCAGAAACTACAGCTTTGGGAGCGGCTTATGCTGCTGGGTTGGCGACTGGTTTCTGGAGTAGTTTGGAGGAATTGTCTGATAATTGGCTTTTAGATCAGACTTGGGAAGAGAAGATGGATGAGGTGGAGAGGGAAGGTTGTTATCTGTTGTGGAAGAAGGCGGTTAGTAGGACTTTTGATTGGGTATAATTAAATATTGAAAAAGAAAAAATATACACACAATGTCTATACACTCTATGCTGAGTACCTTCAATTCGATTTTGTTCGCATTAATTAGTGATCCCATTAAATCTATTGGTGCATTAGCTTCAATTGGTACGTTAATAATTGGCTGGAAAAATCTTACAAAGGATACTACAAGAGTAAGTGTAATTGTAAAACGTGCGTCCAATGGACCTGCCATACTTCAAGATCCTCAACAAGAGTTTTTGCTTTTTGAGGTATATAATCAAGGAATCTCTCCTGTTGTTATCAACGAAGTAGGAATTAAAATTTCTGGAAAGGTTTGGAGCAAAACTAAATTAATAAATTTGGTTGATTTACCTTACTCATATTTGAATATGGAAGATAACGATAGTGCAATAGGTACTTCTGAATGCGTAGGCTTACCTGGTACAGTACCAGCTAAGTCAAAAGGTATTTTTATGTTAAGTTATTCCAAAATGAGAGAAGCATCTAATAATTATCAAAAAAGGACTATTTCTTCTACCAGTCCCGAATTTGTTGGTAGTCAAAGATTAATCAAGACTTTCCAAGAATTCCAAAAGTGTGAGATGCTTCCAGGAAAAGGCTTGAAAATCACTCCATACGTTTTTACTGGTTGCGGAAAATATTATAGTGGTAAAATTGCAAATATTAAGCTTGGAAACTTAGGTGATGTAGTTACCTTTTGGGATTAAGTAAATCAAAACAACCAATTTGCTTTTAATTTTTTAACCGTTACTTCTGTCTGTTAATTATTTAGTAAAATATACGTACAATTCACGATCTTATATCAATAAGAAAATAACTAAACTAATCTTCAATTATTATGAAATACAACTTGACAGATAGCCAGAAAAACTTGCTCAAAGAACTGGTTGCACTTATCCAATCAGGTTCGGTAGATGAAGAGTTCCGGATTTTTTGGTCTGGCAATGACGCAACTGGATATTCAGCTACGTTAGTTAGCTCTAACAAACCTGGTAAGATACTAACTAATGCAACCAAAAGTGGAATAAATGCACTAGAAAGAAGTGGTTTACTTTCCTGTCAAGGAAGCTCCTCGCGTCCAATATGTGCGTTAACAGAACAAGCTTATACAGTAGTTGAAACAAACTTCAACGCTCCAGATACTTCATTTATGGAATATCTGACACCTATGAGTGGTACAAATGAGTTTGATGAAGAATTAAAAATGCGATGCTTACCACTTTTGGCAACAGGGGGTTCAGATCCTATGTTATGGGATTCTGTTGTAAGAACAGCGGGGGTCATCTTAGAAGAGCGACTAAGAGATGTGGGTTCTATATCTGACCCTAACCTAACAGGACAAGGATTAGTTAACAAAGTATTCAACAATAATGGAACATTGGCATCAAAATTTATAGTTGATTCTGAACGACAAGGCTATCGAGATTTGTATGCTGGCATTGTTGGATCTTTCCGCAACCCGTCTGCTCATAAGCTAATTGATCCAACTCCAGAAGAAGGGGGAGCATTCATAATTTTCCTCAATCTGCTGCTTAAAAAGCTTGAGGCTTTGAGATAAAAGTTAAACTACTTGTCAAAGTGCGATCGCTCACCTTTTCCCTTCTCTTTCAACAAGCGATCGCTACCGTGACATTTCTGGGTCTAATTTTGAAGACGCATAACAAATTCTAAATGTACTTTTAATGTCAAGCATTACAGGTTTATACCTAATCTTATTACAGCACAACCTTATAAAAGGTGAAATGGGAATTCGTGTGATATACGGACAATTACCATATCATAAATAATTATATGCAAGTTATATACCCGAAGCGAGTGAGAAATGGATATCCTTACGCTAAATCAACAAGATATACGCGAACTACAGAGGCAATGTCTTCATCACAACATTTTTCCCATAGACCTTTCCTGGTGTGCATTTACGAAAAGTCCTGAACCTGTATATCAGCTTCTCCAGCCTCTTCTTGATGAGTGTATAGAGAATCTTCAAATTCTTAATACAGACGAACTCCGTATCTTACTTGATGCCATGCCTCCTGGTATTCTTATGGGAATAGGTAAGATTGATACTCCACCATCACAACAACAATATAGACGCATCGCAAATCAATATATAACAATGTTAGTAGAGCGATGTTACTCACCATTACGTGATGTTATACACATTGATCCTAATTCCAGCAGTGTGCTTTTGGAATGCCCAGAACTAAAAAATTGTTTTGATGATGACGGTCTACTCATCTTAAATAAAGAGTTTACACTCCTACCCGGTGGTATCAAATATCGGGGAAAAATACTTCACTACCACCAATTCCTACGACGATCATTCTCAGCCGAACCCAATTTTGATTTCCTTGAGCGGTTTGCTGATCATTCTCGAATAACGAACAATCAATGCCGGATTGCTATAGATCATCGTAGGATTATGTCTGAAAAAGAATATCGGCGAATTATGGAGTATGATCATTGGTACGGACCTCTAGTATTTGATACTTCAAGAATTGATGATCTGAATTATGTGGGTGTCACAGTAAAAACGAGAAAACATCCATCACCATTTGATAACAATTATGTTCTTGATCATACAGAAATTTATTGGAAGTCAGATAGATCAACTTCGGTCAAAACATTGGAAATTGAAGAAATAGCTTCGAGCAAAGATAACTATGAGGGCTGGCATATCAATAGATACATACACTCAGAGCGTGATACAGCAAACAAGACTCTGCGGCACTTTGATGGTGCAGTTAAACTCTATTCTTCTGATAATTATAGGGATCGACACAACACCAATATGCCAAGCCATGCAAAAGCTAATCACTATATAAAAATGTTCCGAATTGACGGCAATATTGATCTTAACGAATGGGTAGCTCTTTTGAGCTTCTATTTTCGAGGTAATGAAATGATTACGGAGTATTTTGATCCACAAACCTTCGATCAGGAATTTCGACCAGTTATTGAGCAATATAAAAATTCTACAAACACAGCGTGCTAGATGATCCTAAAATTATATAAACTAAAGATTAAACCGCAGGAAAAATCATGAATTATCAAGACATTATTACCATTGAACCTGGAAAACGCAGTGGAAAACCTTGCATTCGCGGAATGCGTATTACTGTGTACGACATTTTAGAATATTTAGCAGGTGGGATGACAGAAGCCGAAATTCTGGAAGATTTTTCAGAACTGACATCTGAAGATATTAAAGCTTGTCTTGCTTTTGCTGCTGACCGAGAGAAAAGGTTATTTGTTGCATCTTTATGAAACTGCTATTAGACGAAAATTTATCAGATCGGATTGTTGATAAAATTCTTGATTTGTATCCTGATTCTCAACACGTTAAAACTTTAGGACTTATAAATACTGATGATGCCATTATCTGGGAATTCGCCAAAATGAATAGTTTTGTGATTATTTCCAAAGATTCTGACTTTCATCAACGTAGTTTACTTTATGGTCATCCACCCAAATTTATTTATCTGCGTATTGGTAATAGTCCCACATCAAAGATTGTGCAGATTTTGAGAGATAATTTGTCCACAATTACCCAATTTGATAGTAGTGACCTGGAAAGTATTTTGGTATTAACTTAATTACACTCCCAGATATTGGAGATTTATATTTTCTGATATACAAATCATGCGTAAAGATATTTTAACCAAAAGTCTCTGAAATATATTGTAAATGTTTCTGTACCGGAGCGATCGCTCTTTCCTTTCTCTCTGAATAAGCGATCGCACTGTATCTTGAACCAGACCCCATCGAATTAAAATCAGGAGCAATTTTGCGGGAGGTTTTGGTCGGATGACCCGCAACCGTCGCATGAATGCAGATGAAGTTGAACGTATTTTGCAGCGTTATGGATTTGAATTGATTTCTCAAAAGGGTAGTCATCGTAAGTGGAGAAATATTGATCGCCAACTACAAGTAATTGTCCCTTATCACAAGGGACACTTGCGTAAGCCCTATTTAAAGAAGTTTTAAATTTTTCATCTTCCTGAGATTAACTCTGGATGCTGATATTTTCATAACTGTATTTTTGTTAACTATTAGCTTAACAAGCTTGTATTGAATGCTACTTTCGTGTAACATTATTGATTGTTTGTGAAATAACCTTTTTTCTGGCTTTTCACTCAATTTCTAATTCCGTATCGTGCCAGGACTACTTGGTAAATTACCTGTACGTCTTATTTATTTTCTTCGCCAGGTGAAAAAATGCTATTGTTCTTAAAGCTGATTGATTATTTATTAGCAGCTGTTTTTATCAGTGCTGCCATCATCCTTTACTTTGATTCTAGCAATCAACAATATGTAATAGCTGGAGCCGGAGCTTTAGCTGTTGCCATTTTTTTGTTTCTACTCAACAGAAGCTCGGTTAACAATGCCCTTAAGGAATCACAACAGGCTGAACTACAAAAAAAAGCTGAACTCTACACCTCTTTATTAACTCATAGTAACTCTTTGGAAAACAATACAATCGTCCCTGCCAGAGCCAAAGCTTTAGAGTATTGTCAAGATTTGATTAATGATTACAGAGGCACTAGAAACTGGGCAAGAAATCTTTACTATGTCTTGCAAATTTCCACCGTTATTTTGTCTGGTGTCACACCCATTTTAGTCTTAGTAGATAAATTAGAAGCAGGACAAGCTTGGCTGAAGTGGCTCCCAGTAATTTGTCCGGCTCTTGCTTCTATTGTCGCTAGTATTGTCACCTCTTTCCCTTTTCAAAAAAATTGGGTTGCAGCTAACACAACTGTTGAATTGTTAGAAGCAGAACAAGAAAAATTTATTTTGGGTATTTCACCTGCTTATCGTTGTTATGATGTTTCTGGAGAAGCTGAACAACAACAAAGAGTAAGTCAAGCCGTCGAATCGTTTATCAACCAAGTAAATAACATTCACCTGCAACAAGTTCAACAAGCAACTGAACAACAACCGGAGAAGAAGAAAGAGACAACCACAACCGAAGAATCTAGTTCTGATAAACCCAAAACCGAACAACCTGCTTAAGGTATTACCAAAATATAATTTATTTAATCTTGTGGTGCGGGCATCTTGCCCGCTTTTTTAATTATTAGCAGATCCTGTTTCCGCAATTCTAAAAATAATTTCTTCCAATGTTCTCAACAAATCTTGTTCATTATAAGGTTTAGAAAAATAAGCTCTAGCTCCTAGTTGCATCGCTAGTTGACGATGTTTATTACTACTACGAGAAGTCAACATAGCAACAGGAATACTTTTTAAATCATCATGAGATTTCACCCGTTCTAAAAAGCTATAACCATCAAGACGCGGCATCTCAATATCACAAATTACAGCTTGCACTTTTAACCCACTCTCTAGCTTTTCCCACGCATCTTGACCATCTTTAGCCTGTTCAACCTGATACCCTCCCTTTTCCAGAGTTAGAGCTAAATAACGCCGGACATTAATCGAGTCATCGACAATCAAAATTATGCCTTTTTGATGAGTATATCTAGCTATAGGTTTAGGCTTTTGTGGTTTGAGAAAAGCTGTTTTTAATTTAGTTGTCGGTAATTTATTAGTTTTATGAGGACGTTGATTGTTTGTTGCCCAAGATACTAATTCATTAGTATTTACTAATGGCACTACCCGACCATCACCAAGCATTGTACAGTTACTAAAACCATCTGGTAAAGGTATATTTCCTTCAACTTGACGAATTGCCACTTCTTGCTCACCCCAGCAACGGTCTATTTGCACAGCTATGGGTTGATGATCATTTTTGATGATTAACACACTACTAGCGTTAATTCCTGTGGCACTTTCTATCTCTAAATGATGGTAGTGAGAACAATTAAATTCAAAGTAATTACCCAAACGCATTAAAGGTAGCATGGTATCTTGCCATTTGAGAAATTCCCCACCATCCATGGAGAAAACCTGCTCATTATCTAGTAAAAAGATTTCCGCAACTACATCTGTAGGAAATGCCAAGACCAGGCGATGGTGTGGATTGCTGCCAGTATCGCTTTCTACTAACAAAACTCGCGCTACAGACAGTGTGAATGGTACTGATAAAGTAAAAGTTGTACCAATTCCTAGCTGTGTATCAACTTTCACATCGCCCCGCACTAGTTGTAGATTATTACGAACTACATCCATTCCCACACCACGACCAGATAAAGCTGTAACTTGATCAGAAGTAGTAAACCCAGGCTCAAAAATTAGTGATAATAGTTCTTCTTCACTAGCAGTAGCTATCAATGCTGTATCCAAACCCATAGCTACAGCGCGGTGGCGAATTTTTTCTAAAGAAATACCTCTACCATCATCACTGATGGCAATGATGGTGCGATCGCTGCGATGATATCCTTTAATTTCAATCAATCCTTGTTCGGGTTTTCCTAAAGCGTAACGGGTAGCTGTATCTTCAATTCCATGATCAAAAGCATTACGTAATAAGTGCATTAAAGGCTCATTCAAAGCCTCTAAAATGCTGCGTTCAATTAAAGTTTTACCACCTTCAATTTTTAACTGAACGTTTTTGCCATACTCAACATTTAAATCCCGAATTGCTCTAGGAAAACGCTCGACTAAATCCGATAAAGGACGCATCCGCACTTGCGTTAATTTTCTCTGTACTTGCTTAGATGTTTTATTCAGCTTCCTCGCAATTTGGTCTGTATCATCAACACTGAGTTGAATATCACTAGCAACTTCTGCTACCTGAACAATAGTTTCCATTACATCCTGAGATAACAGGTTGAATTTTTGATAGCGATCTATTTCTATCCCATTCACCCCAGATTCTTTTACCATTTCTTCTGATGTTGATATTCCCGAAGAGATAGTTTGGGTAATAATTTTCTCATAGACCAAACGCACTTCTTGATTTTCTTGGTGAAGAGTTTGTACTCGTTGGCTCAGTCCCAAAACTAGTTTGCGTAATCTTTCTAATTGAGAATTTAATCCATTGCGCTGAATGAGTATTTCTCCAAATAAATCATTAATTTCCTCTAATTGCTTACTTGGAACTCGAACTGTATTTTCATGAGTTTCCTTATCTTTAGAAACTCCAATAATTTCGCCTTTGCGTTCAATATGTTTATAGTCTAGCGAGGGAAGTTGTTGAGTAAATGCTATATTTGGGTCAGGAAACTCAACAGCATTAATTTCTGGTGGTAATTCTATCTCTAAAGATTCTAAATCAGGAATTAGCTCCTCTTCTACTAAGGTAATTTCCTGATTTTTTGCTGGAATATTATTAACCTGTTGCTGATTATGGCTAACAACTACTTCAACTAATTCAATTTTTGTGGGTAATTTATCTCTTTGATTTGTCAGGACTAAAGCTTGCGATCGCCTCCATGATTGCAATGCTAACTGAGAAATTTCTACACAGCGATTAGACTGAGTTTCTAAATAATGACCAACTGACTCACAAAGTTGGGTAAAAGCAGGTAACTGAAGCATTTCTCCCAACCCACCCAACTCCGCAGCCATCACCCCCACTTCCGACTGTAAATCATTTGCAGAACTATTTGCTAATAGAGATTCTAAATGCTGCAAACATTCTTCAACTTCTGTTTCAAACAACAAAGGAATAATTTCTTGACCATCTTCTGGTGATAGCATGGTAGTAATATCCTCTGGAGAAGGATCACCCAAACGCTCATGCAGTTCATCAAAAATCGGGTAACAAAAAGTTCTCAACCATTTATCATCTAGAGATTTTCTCTCGGATAATAAATCTACAATTTGCCTTAACCAGTCAACTCCAGATAACAATAAACTCTGTAAATGAGTATCAATTTCCAGAGATTTTTTCCGAGTTTTTAAGACCTTAAAAGAATCTTCTAAACGATGAGCCAAATTACTCAACACTTTAAAACCCATCATGGCCGCACCACCTTTAATTGAATGTGCGGTTCGCATAGCGGCATTAATCTTGTCTAAATCGAGGTGTTTACTAGTATCGATTTCCAGCAAGATATTTTCTAAAGTATTCAAATAATCAGTTGCTTCTTCCAGAAACTGCATCTGAATTTCCAATTCTTTATCATTGGTCATAAATTATTATTCCTTAGTCATTAGTTACAGCAGGAGTCAGGAGTCAGTAGAGACGTTCCGGCGGAACGTCTGTACAGGAGTCAGGAGTAAAACTGGCTTTGTGTATAGGTTTCAATTTAAATTCTGTACCTCCTTGATCTGCAATCTGCTGTATTAATCATTCATTATTAGCCGAGAATAAATTACTGAATTAATTAATTTTAAAATTCTCAACCTGATTTTGTAGTCGCTGGGAAATCTCAGCAGTTTGTTGTAAAGATGCAGAAATTTGCCGGGAAGAATCGCTAGTGCGTTGTGAAATAGCAACAATATCTTTGCTCAATTGATTGACAATTTGTGATGTTTGCTCTGGAGAAACAGAAGCCGTAGAAATTGACTTGATAAAATCGTTGATTTGCTGCGAAATATCCACAAATTCACTTAAACTCTGCTGGGCATCTGCGGCGATTTGCGTACTCTCAATTACCTGATTTGTCCCCACCTCCATTGCTTTGACGACTTCAGTTGTATCTCGTTTAATTTTTTCGACAATTTGCTCAATTTCTTGAGTAGCAGAAGCACTACGTGCCGCTAACTCCCCTACCTCTTCAGCGACAACAGCAAAACCTTGACCTTCTTCTCCTGCACGCGCTGCTTCAATTCCTGCATTAATGGCCAACAAATTAGTTTGCATAGCAACTTGGTTAATTAAAGACACCACACGAGAAATTTGTTGGGAAGATTCTCCCAAATGCCTAACTTTTTTAGCAGTTTCATCCACAGTTTCTTGCAAAGATACAATATTTTTTACTGTCAAATCCATCGCTTTTACACTCCTGATAGTGGTGTATTTAGCATGATTAGCAATAGCAGTAATTCCTTGCGCGTCATTCGCTAACGCTTGCATATAATTGGTCATTTGCTCCACTGTGGCTAAAGTCCGGTTGAACTCCTCAAATTGTGTAGTTGCATCCTCTGAAAAATGATTAATAGCATTTTGATTCAAGCCAATATCTCTATTAATTTGACTTGCATTCTGTTTGACGTGGATAACAATATCCCGGAGGCTTTTTAAAATCGAATTAAACACATTGGCAATAGTACCAATTTCCCCATCTTTAACCTCAACCTGTACTGTCAAATCACCTTTAGCAGCATTTTCTACCTGACTAATTAACTGTAAAAGTTGTAAATGTAGCGTGTTTTTTGGTTGGTATTCTTGCTCAGATATCGATTCTTTTGCAACCTGAATATCCTGTTCTTTAACCCCAACAGGTAACACATCCTCTTTTTGATTTCCTAGTGTTTCTAAACTCGCATATGCAGAGAAATTTTGCTTTGTTATACTCTTAGCTAACCAAGCTGCAAGCAATGTCATCAATAATGCCATTATTGCTGTGATATGAGCAATCAGCTTCAGAAATTGTCTTTGCGGGTCTAAAGCAATTGCGCCATCTTTAGCCAGAATTAATTGCCAATTCAGCTTTGGTAAACCTTCTAATTTTTTCAATGGTGCATAACTAACCAGTTGTGGCGCTTGATAAATCGTCTCCACTCCTGTGAAAGTATCCAAATTTTCTCGGTTCAGCAAGTTAGCTAACCCAGGATATATTACTGTAGCTTCTTGACCTAATAAATCCTTCTGGAGACTGAGGAAAAACTTACCATCAGTATCAACTAAATAATAGTCATCGTTATTATCTACGTAATTTTTGATAGACTCTATTAACAGTTGTATGGATACACGTGTTCGCACTACAGCAGTAGTTTTTCCTGTCGCTACATCTTTAATAGGTGCAGCAATATAAATCACTACTGCATTATTTTTTAAGATTTCTGGTTGACTAATAACAGGAGCATTCGTTCGCAGAACCTCTTGAAAATATTTCAGGTTTTGTTCCTGACTAATAGTTCCACCTTTAGATTGGATAATCACTTTTCCATTGAGGTTAAAAACCGCCACATGGTCATAGCCTTGATAGGCTGTAATGAAACGGTTTAGCACTGCTTGTTTTTCAGCAATACTCGTACTTTTACTAAGTTCAGGATTGCTCAGAAATGGCAGAGATGAAAGGATTTGAATATCTCCATATCTGGCCAACATAAAACGGTTAATAATTTCACCTAAGCTAATTACTTCTTTTTCTTGAGTGCTGATAATTTGTTTACTAATCGATTTGCTACCCAAATTATAGGCAATCATACCAATTCCTAATACTGGTAATGTGCCGATAGCAATGGAAAAAATTATCGCTTTCGTACTTAATTTCAGTTGCCGTAAATATCTAATTACATTATTACCAGGATAATTATCAGATGTTTTTATATGAGGCTGTCCAATAATTTCCACTTTCTTATCAGTAATCGGCGCTGATGCCTTAATAGATGCTTTGTTGTTAGCATCACCAGTGTGAGCAGTATCGGTTTTATTAATCATAAATGAATACCCCTGAATGTCTGTAATAATAACAGTAAAAACTGATTTTTATGAACTTGATAAACTAATCACTACCTGCACTAGAATAATTTACAATATTACGTGCATCTAACACCAGCAATATTTCTTCTTTTTCTTCCACGCAGCCACACAAATAAGGCACTAAGCTAGTAGCCACTTGCCCCACAGGAGAATGAATATCATCAGCCCTCAATTTAGTAGTACCTTTGATTTCTTGCACAACTAAACCTAAAAGCTTTGATTCTACTTTGATAACGATAATATTATACTGTCTTAGAGGATGCTCTAGCCCTTCTAAATTAAACATTTTTGGCATATCAATTACCCAAATAACGCGACTACGCCAATTCATCAACCCTAATATACAGGAAGGCATATTAGGCATAGATGTCACAGATTCGACAGGTACAATAATCGCTTCTTGGGTGTGAGTAATGGATAAGACAGCAGTGGTTTGTTGATTTATTTGAAACTGAAGATAGCTATCTTCTAATGAGTTTTGTCCTGGTTGATAATAAAGGGTTAGTTGAGATTTTGTCATTGATTTAATTCAAGTAATTTAAAATTTATGTGTAAGAATTCAGGAGTCAGGAGTCAGGAGTCAGAATTCAGAATAGAATTAGTATAACTTGTCAGTAGTCTACTGACTTCCTCAATTTGGAGCATTAATTCTTTAGTATCGACCTATCCAAGATCAAGAGGAAGAATTAGATAGTAACGGCATTCTTCTAAGGAAGATTGTGCAATATTCATAAACCGTACTTTGTCTGCTGCTCCCTTTTTCTTGAATCCCTCTGCTATATTTGCTGCTATAGAAATTGCTGCTCTTCTAAATTGAGAAGTCAGCCCATATATTTCAGATTTGGAAAATAGTTCAGTAAATTTGTAGACATATAGAACAAAACCATGTGCTTTTTGCCAAACTATCAAATCTTCAAATGTCCGTGCTGGCTGTCTCATTTCTTCTGACTCCTGACTCCTGAATTCTTGCATTTATGTTCAGCTTAAGTATTGAAACTTTGCGAGGATACACTCTCACTAATCCTGAATAATAATACTTTCACTATTATTCAGAATCCTTCCAAAAACTATGTTTTTATTGTTGACATTTACTAAGTTCAGTAGGTGTGTGTGAAAATTTACAAATATATCATTGCGAGTGTAACGAAGCAATCACAAGGGTTTTGAATAATCCAAATTTTGTTACCTAGTGAGGTTTATTCATACCTACCTCCTTAGCTAATACCAATGTATTTAGACACCATTTTCAGCAAATCTGCTCTTGTGAAAGGCTTAGTTAAATAGCCAGATGACCTGACAATTTTAGCCTTTGCTTTATCCACAAATCCTGTTCTACCAGTTACCATAATAATGGGAGTATTTTTAAAGGATGAATGTCTACGCAATAATGAACATAGTTCATAACCATCTAAATTTGGCATTTCTACATCTAATAAAATCAAGTCTGGTTTACTTCTGATAATTTGCATTAAAGCTTTAATTGGGTCATTAATCATGACAACTGAAAAGGTCTTTTCATCTAGAAAATGTCTAATAGCATTCAGAACTGCTTGACTATCATCAATACAGGCAATTGTATACGATTTCTCACTCAAACTGGATGGCAAATTTTGTTTCAACTTCCGTTCAATTAAAGCAGCTTTTGCTGATTTATCTTCTAGTTGTTCTTCAGATGTTGTCTGAGTTTGAAAACTGCTATTAGAGGGTGTCTTTGACTGAAGATGTTGCCGATAACTTAATTGTTTTTGACAATGTTCTACTATGAATTGCAAATCCAAACTACAGAATTTTGGAAGTTCATTTAAAAAATTATCAGAACCCAGTTTATAATTACCTTCTCTTAAAGAAATAAATGACTCTAGCACCTCTTTGGCCAGTTCTTCTATCAACATCCCTGCTTGTTTAGGGGTAATATAGTTTTGATTTACTAGCCAGCAAATTGCATGATACTCAGAATTTGGTATTAACTGACTCTTATTGTCGGCCTCCGACATCAACCCCATCTGTTGATAAATTGCATTGTTGAAAGTAGGAATTTCTTGATTCAAGCGTTGTAAGTGACTTTCAAGACGTTGGAATACTTTGTCCGAATAAGTAGCGTAAGTTAGTTTACCTTCTTCTAAATAGAGTGACCAAGATATAAGTTCTGTAAATACACTTAAATGCCCTGTTACTTTCCTCGTGCTTAATTGTGCCAACAGAGAAAGTGGATGTAGTTTGTGAAACAACCTGTAGCTACCTAAAGGAGTTGTCATCATTTTGCTTTTACTTCAGCTAAATTAAAGACTTGTGATTTGAATTTGCATAGGAGATACATCACAATTACAATCAAGTATAAAACATCAATCATTTAGTAATCCTAAATACAAAGTCTGATATAGCATTTCCCAAGCTAGTGAGGTACAGAGTTTTTTAGTCTTAGGGAACAGGGAACAGGGAACAGGGAACAGTAAATAAATTAGGGTGTACCTCATGAGACTGAGAAAAGCTATATTTGATTTTGTATTAAGACTCAACCATATAGCAGGTGACAGAGTTAAAAGCTTGTTTGTGTCTAAGTTTTATCATCTGTTGATGTCCTAACTACCTTGGCCGTTGCTATAACAGCGTTAATTGAAAATTATCAAAACTTTTTTAGTCAATTTGTAGGTTTTCAATAACTTACTTACCGATACTGCAATTATTGGCCATTTTTGCTGAATCACGCCAAAAATGTCAACAAAAAATTATATTCTGTGTATTTAAATACTAAAAATTACCGGAAGCTGGATAGTACCTGGCTATTCACGGTATCAAAATATCTCTGATACTTTGATTTAGTGTCAGCTTTCGCTTGCGGTCTGATTCACCAAAGCTAGACTTATTGTGGTTATGCTGATTTGAAGATTTCGATATCAGCACACATAATATTGGCTTGTAAATGCGGATGAAAGGACTTGAACCTTCACACCTTGCGGTACTAGAACCTAAATCTAGCGCGTCTGCCAATTCCGCCACATCCGCATCAGTATTTTATAATAGCATAACAAATTATGGATGGCAATAGGTAATTGGATATTACAGCAGATTGCAGATCAATGAGGCTTCCGTGAGCGTCAGCCGATAGCTGGCGTGGCGTAGCCATACGGTACAGAATCTACATTGAAACCTATACACAAAGCCAGTTTTACTCCTGACTCCTGACTCCTGACTCCTGCTGTAGTCATTAGTCATTAGGTCATTCACCTCCACATCTTCCCAGTCAAGAGTCCCCATTCCCCAGTAAAGAGTCCGCTACATCACCGCTACACGGGGTAGACGATGCTTGAAGCCGCAAAGAATTTCCCAAGAAATCGTGTTTAATTGATTTGCCCAATCATCAGCTGTGATTTTTTCTGATCCCTGTTCTCCCAGTAAGGTGACTGTTTCCCCTTCCTGCACATCGGGAATAGAACTGACATCTAACATGATTTGGTCCATTGTAATTGTGCCTATTTGCTGCACACGCTGGCCACGGAGTAAAACTTGCATTTGGTTGGAAAGACTGCGAGGAACTCCATCTGCATAACCAATACCGACAACTGCAAGACGCATTTCTCTGGGTGCGATAAACTTATGACCATAGCTAACACCAGTTCCCGCAGCAATTGTTTTGACATGGGTAACTCTGGCTTTGAGTTGTAAAACTGGTTGTAGTTTGACTTTGTGTTGCAGGTGGGGAGCGGGATAAAGTCCGTAAATAGCTAAACCTGCACGCACCATGTCGTAGTGTAAGCTTGGATCTGCCAGGGTCGCAGCTGAGTTGGCTAAATGCAGACTGGGAATTTTAATTCCTCTGGCTTTGATTTGGGCGATCGCTTCCTCAAATCGTCTATGCTGTTCTTGCATGATTGCCGGATCATGACTATCTGCTGTGGCCAGGTGAGAATAAATGCTGGCAATATCCAAATGTGGTAATCCTTGTACTAACTGCACAAAATCACCAGCTTGCTGCCAATTTGTGCCTAATCTAGACATTCCCGTATCTAGTTTGATGTGTACAGGTATAGGAGAATTATATTTAATGGCTTCTAGTGTATTAGAAAATATTAAAGCTTGTTTAGGGCTGCAAAGTGTGGGTTGAAGTCTCCAGTGAGCGATCGCATGAATTTGTTCGGGTGTATGAGTTGCGCCTAAAATTAAAATCGGGGCTTTAATTCCACCTTCCCGCAACTGAATACCTTCGGGAACTGTAGCTACTCCCAACCAAATCGCACCTGCATCTAATGCAGTTTTAGCAACTGTTACCGCTCCATGTCCATAGGCATCTGCTTTTACCACTGCCATTAACTGGGTAGGTGATGATAAAAATCTTACTAACTGCTTGACATTATAGGACAATGCCCCTAAATCAATTTCTACCCAAGCACGTTGAGAAAACCAAGCGTAAGTATCACGCTCCTGATTATCAGCAAAACTGGGGGTTTGTTTGCTACTGAACATTGATCTTCACTCCTATCAGACCACTACCAAGCTTCCAGACTATCTAATGATTCTGGTTTGCAACCCTCAAAGCCATATCTATTTAATCAGGAAAGTTTACCTTTGATCCGGGAGTTAATATTTACAATTCAACAAGATGGTGGTGAGTGTTGAGTTTGAGTAATCCAAGTAAAAAAATGCTCATATCTGATTAAATAATCACCTATGATGAGGATATGAGTATCTTCACTCATCCTGTCACCTGTCACTAAATTATTTAGGTAGTATAAATTATTCTCATCTCCCCAGGAAGGTATATTTGTGTTAAAATATTTAAAACTAATACCTTGAGCTAATATCAATGGGGAAGGTTTTAGTCCTAAACGCCTCCTACGAACCGCTCAACATAACGAGTTGGCGACGTGCCATAGTTTTGTTGATTAAAGGCAAGGCAGAACACGTAGAACATAACGGTAAATTCATTTACTCGGATTTTCCTTTGCCAACCGTGATCCGGTTGCGCCATTACGTGCGTGTTCCCTACAAAGAAATTCCTCTGACGCGCCGGAATATATTGCATCGAGACAGTCATACTTGTCAATACTGTGGCTACACAGGAGACGAGTTGACTTTAGATCATGTCATGCCGCGATCGCGTGGAGGGGGTGACACATGGGAAAACATTGTTGCTGCCTGTGTACGCTGCAACGTTAAAAAAGGCTGTCGTACACCTCAAGAAGCCCGGATGCCTTTGCGCCATCCACCACGCCAACCTTATAGCAGCCTCTATTTTGAGGTGACTAAACATCTTAAGAGTGGACTTCATCAAGAGTGGCAAAAATATGTTATAGGACTTTGACATTAACACTGAACTAACTAGACAGCAGGGGGATAAGTCTTCACCTGTAGGTGTCGCTGTTTGACCTTAGATCAAAACAGTATACCACAATTTGCGGGTTTAACTTGCCCTTTGTTGGTAATTTTTTGCACCTTTGGAGGGGCATTTCCAACAGATGCCATAACTGTTTGCCTAAATTTCAGGATAACAAACAGACTCATCATTATACCTCATCTTTACGAGGGATGGATCACTATTCCCATAAATTATTGAAATTTATGCTAATCGGCGACCAGTTACGCTCAGAGGAATATTTTGGATAAAAATAGTTGTTAATTACTGATTAAACATAATAAATATATTAATAGTAGCAAATGTAAAATTCAGAATCGGTGTTGTGAAATCAAGAGGAGATTATACGTCAACTGAGATAAATATTCAAGTCCCAATCGGCTTTTAAGAAAAAGTCGCTTGGTTGTTTCCAGTCTCTATATGCACACAGATGTTACTAATCCCTGACTAATGGGCTTGACAACAAATAGACCAACATAATGCAGCGTCAAGACTGTAGATTTCTGCCAAGATCGTAATGTGTGGACAAGCCAGAGCATAACTGGTGGGAGCCACCACGCTGAAAACCAAATTCCCTATGTACTTGAATTCTCCCGTTACTCAATTTGAGAGTTTTTCATTGACCACAGAGCCGAATGGGGAGGAAGTTGAAATAGACAAAGATTCAATGGAACTTCCACCAATTACCCGGCCTTCCTTACCAGCAGCAAATGGTGATGGAGGTACTTATTTAGCTCAACGTGGCAATTCCCTCGCTGTTCAAAAGTCAGAAGAGTTGCAAAAAACCCTGCTGGCACATCGGCATGAGCGTCATCTTGTCATTCTGCAAGATTTTCCTGACCCTGATGCTCTCTCTTGTGCTTGGGCTTACCAGCTAATTGCCCAACAATACGATATCAAATGTGAAATTATTTATGCTGGAACCCTCAGCCATCAAGAGAATATTGCTTTAGTTAAGCTAACTAATTTACCTGCTCAACGCTGGACAATGCAAACCCTGAAAAGTAAAGATTTATTATCTTATCAAGGGTTTGTGTTGATTGATAATCAAGGAACTACATCTGGGTTACTACCAGCAGTACAACAGGCAGGAGTTCCCCTAGTAGTCCTAGTTGATCATCATAGTGTGCAGGGAGAACTAAAAGCCGAGTTTGTCGATGTTCGTCCTTATGTGCGAGCAACTGCGACAATCTTTACTCAGTATTTACAAGCGGGGTTATTAACATTAGATAGTAGTATTAGCCAGCACATTAAATGTGCAACTGCTTTAATGCACGGTTTGCGCTCTGACACCAATCGGTTGATGCAAGCGCAGGAAGAAGATTTTATGGCAGCTGCATATCTGAGCAAATTTTATGATGCTCAGTTGCTGAATGCCATTCTACAGGCAAATCGTTCTAAGCGGGTAATGGATGTGATCGAGCGATCGCTCAAAAATCGCATTGTCCAAAATAACTTTTCCATAGCTGGTGTTGGTTATTTACGCTATGACGACAGAGATGCTATACCCCAAGCCGCTGATTTTCTTGTCACAGAAGAAAATGTGCATACTGCTGTAGTGTATGGCATAGTTCACGATGAAGATGACGAACTAGAAGTAGTCATAGGTTCCCTGAGAACCACAAAACTAACCCTCGATCCTGACGAATTTATCAAGGAAGCCTTTGGACAAGATAGCACAGGGCGGTTTTTTGGTGGTGGACGCACTGGAGCCGGTGGCTTTGAGATTCCGATGGGGTTCTTATCTGGCGGTAACGAAAATTCTGTTTATGCGAAAATCAAATGGGAAGTTTTTGATTCTCAAATTAAGCAGAAATTATTGAAGTTGGTAAATCCTAAAGATAACCCGATTTAGTCTTAGGTCAACTTTTTGGGAAAAAATCATCTTATTCCCCATCCGTTCGTAGGTTGGGGATGGATATTTTCATGCTTGGTAAATAAACACCTTTTTGCAAAATACAAATCTCATCTTATTGACGTTGTATAGAATAACATATCAAGAATAATCGACCGCAGATAAACACAGATAAAGTCGGATAATTCAATTGATGTCATCATTTATTTGTCTATGCTTTTTGGAACTATAACAACAAAAAAAGAAAAAACCGCGAACCAGGTGGTTTCACGGCTTTCAGTATGGTGTGAGGAGCTTAACTAATTTCATCATAGACCCACCACTCAGGAATGAGGCACTCGTATCAATTTTGGTAACGAGATTTTTTGAGGATGAGGTTAGGATGAGGATAGTTGTCAGCACTTTGGCACAAACAACAAGATCCTCGATTTCTCTGGGAAGTCGAAGATCTAAACATGAGCGATTTTCACAAATAAAAACCGTGGAGATTTCAATCAATCCACGGCGGTTAGTGTGGTGTGAGGAGACTTAACCTATAACATCATAAGCCATTTCACTATGGGCTACTCAAACACCACAAAATTTGTTACATGATTATTGTTTGATGACATATAGCAGGAGTCAGGAGTCAGGAGTAAAACCCTTTTGTAGTGGGAGTTTTATTATCAATTGATGTCCTAACCACCCTGTCCATGGCTATCAATACATTTGTCATTTTTGTCTTCTCAAAAGTTTACCGAAGAAAGGCAGAGGGCAGGAAGCAGAAGGTTTTAGAAAATAATTCTTCCCTCTGCCAAAAGGGTTTAAAGCCCCTAAATTTATTTATGGGGATTACCTCCTGCCTCCTTAAACCAAAGCACCACCACAGCTAGAACCACAGCCAGCAGTACAACCATAGCAATAGTCAGAAGTTTGCACTTCACTAATCAAATCTAAACTACCAGCTTTTAACAATGTGCTAATTGTTAAGGTTTTCCCATTCTTGGTTTTTGCAGGTAAATTCATCATTTGGTTAAAGTCGCAATCATAAAGATTGCCCAAATAATCAACTGAAATTTCATCACGACACATGAGATTTTCAACTGTATCGGGGTTAAACTGCGATTCTAAAAACTGCAAATAGCTAGAATAAAGCTTTTTCCGTTCTAAATGTAACTTGGTTCTGCCGACGGGTAGATTAGTGATAGTGAAGAGGTTGTTAAAGACAATATCAAAATGTTCTTGCAAGAACGTTTTATAAGCAATTTCTAGATTTGTTTGTTCTGGAGTTAAGGAAAATTTATCATCCTTTGGTAATTGGGGATTGTACACCAAATCTAAAATTAAGTTTGGGTCTTTTCCATAACCAAGTTTGTTCAGCCATTGCAAAGCTTTAATAGAATCATCAAAAACACCATTACCCCGCATTTTATCTACATTATCTGCTAAATAACAGGGTAGAGAAGCTACTACTCTGACTTGATTTTTAGCAAAAAATTCTGGTAAATATCCAAAACTTTCAACAAAAAAAATTGTCAAATTGGATCTAACAATGACTTGTTTACCTGCTAACCTTGCAGCTTCTACTAATGGCTTAAAACCATAATTCATTTCTGGAGCGCCACCAGTTAAATCAACGATTTTAATTTCTGGAAATTTAAACAGAAAATCAATTAACTCTAAACAAATTTCTAAAGAAAGTTCCTCTGTTCTTTGCGGTCCAGCTTCGACATGACAATGATTACAAGCGAGATTACAGCGTTTCCCTAGATTGATTTGTAAAACATTGATTTCTTTTTTTGTTAAAGGTGAACTAATTTTTTCTAAAAAAGGTGTAATTTCTGTTTGTATCATCATTTATACCTGACGAAAATTGAGCATTGATTTGAGAGTTCAAAAAAATCAAAAAATTAACAGCACCCACCACCATCATAGTGCCAAGTGGAATCTGTTACCATGATTTCCGTTGGTTTTAAAGAAGCTAATTTAGCAGCAGTTTTATCACAAACAGCCGCAGGAATACCACGTTGTAAAATATGTCCAGCAGCGTCATCAAAAAAAGTTTCTGTACCTGCATAAATTGCTGTTTTACCTGTAAAGATACAAGCGCCATCTTCAGGAATTTGCACTTTAAAAGCAACGGAATCAAGACTTTCAAGCAGGAGATTTTTTTGGAGGTTATAAGTTTGTTTATCTAATAATCTATAAGGACGACGGGCGCGAATTTCAATTTGTCCAAACCCCGCATTGATAATTAGTTCGGTATACTCTTGATAGGTGAGAGCGCCAGATAAACACATAGCCCGTAGTTGTTCATCTTGTTGTAAATGTGGAGGAATAGGACTAGTAGCAATGGGGTCACTCATTTGCAATCTTCCACCTGGTTTTAATACCCGATATGCTGCTTTTAGGGCGCGAGTTAAATCTGCTGGCTCAAAGATGTTGAAAAGACAATTTTGGGCGACTACATCTACAGAGGCATCGGCAACGGGTAAGTTAAAGGCATCCCCTGAACGAATTTCCACAAAACTAGTATCAAACCAAGGATTTTCTTGAGCAGCAATTTCTAAGTTACGTCTAGCGGCTTCGCGCATGGCTTCCACTGGTTCAACAGCAATTACCGCACCGGGACGACGGGAAAAATAAGCAAATTGTAGTGCTTCTAAACCACCGCCAACACCAACATACAGGACTGTGGGTTGATTTGCTAGTTCAGTGGTGTGAACAGTAGTACCACAACCATAATTCATTTCCTGCATGACTAAAGGTATTTTTAATCCTGGTAGTTGCAGGGGTGTACTTTGGACACAACACAGTCCTACTTCTGGTGTTTGGGCAACTTCGCTGTAAAATTGTGCTGCGGTTTCTAAATAAGTCATTGGTGTTGTCTGAAGTTAACTTTGTATATATTTAGGACTTACGCAAGATTGAACTCAAAACCTGATTCTTGCGTAGGGGTAATTCATGAATTACCCCTACTTCCGTTCTGTTTTGCGTAAGTCCTGATATTAATTCTGAATGTTAATATATCAGAGATTGAATTTAATGAGTTTTTGCTGAGATTTCATTAATTCAATCGCGTAATACGTAGCCGACACCACGCACAGTTTGCAGCAGTCGCTTTTCGTTGTTGGCTTCGAGTTTGAGGCGTAAGTAGCGAATGTAAACTTCAATGATGTTAGAATCACCCATGAAGTCATAACCCCAGACTTCTTCTAAAATGCGATCGCGTGTAATTACCTGTCGCGGATGGGTGAGTAAATAATCTAGTAAATCAAATTCTTTAGCAGTTAACTCTATTAATCGCTGGCCTCGGTAAACTTCCCTGGTAAGGCGATTTAAACTCAGGTCTTCAAATGTTAAGATATCTGCGCTGTCTGTTTCTTTACTTCTACGGAGATGGGCGCGGACTCTGGCTAATAATTCTTCGACACTGAATGGTTTGACTACGTAATCATCAGCACCAGCATCTAAACCAGCCACGCGATCGCTGACTTCATCTTTAGCGGTTAATAAAATTATCGGCACTTTATCACCGGTACTCCGCAAGCGACGGCAAATTTCTAACCCTGACACACCAGGTAGCATCCAATCTAAAATGATTAAATCTAGATTTAACTCCCGTGCTGCTGTCAGTGCTGTTAATCCATCATAGGCCACGCTGACTTGATAGCCTTCATAATTCAATTCTAATTCTATAAATCGAGCCAGTTTGACCTCATCTTCTACCAGTAAGATGTGCGTCATAAGAATATTTGGGATTTTCGCAGAGGACAGTTAATATTATTACGTAGTATACCAAGTAATAGACATCTAAAATTAGATGTACGTTAGCTTAGTATAAAGCCAAATAAATAACAAGCGTAAACCCAAATTTGCTTTTAATTCCTTAATTATGGAGTCAGCTGTTAATCTGTAAGCACAGAGAAACTTAATTTACACCTTGATAGGTAATGGTGCGGCAGGTAAACTAATTGTAAAGATACTTCCTTCACCCAAACGTGAGCGCACACTCACCTTACCACCCATACTTTCTACAAAAGTCTTAACAATCGACAATCCCAAACCAGAACCCCCGGTAGTAGAAGTACGCGCTTCATCTACACGGTAAAATCGTTCAAAAATCCGTGATTGATGTTGTAAAGGAATACCAAAACCGTGATCACAAACTTGAATAATTACCTCTTCACTTTGTAAATTGAGCTTAATAATTACAGGTGTATCTGCTGCCGAATACTTAACAGCATTGTCAATCAAATTGATTAAGACTTGTTTTAAGCGATTATAGTCTATAATTGCCTCAATTTCCCGATTAATTGACTCAATTTTGATAACCCTGCCGCTATACTTCTCTGCCATACTCACAACTTCTGCAACTAAATCATTGAGTAAACAGAGTTCCTTTCTTAAATGCAAATAACCACTATCAGCCCTAGCTAAATCCAGTAAATCTTGTAAAAGTCTAATAGTGCGTTCCGTTTCTAGGGATGCGGTTTCTAAAGCTTCTAGTTGGTGAGGATTTAAATTATTTTGTCGTCTTAAAACACTTTGTAAATAACCATTAACAATAGTTAATGGCGTGCGTAACTCATGGGAAACATTACTTACAAATTGTCGTTCTTGCTCCCAAGATTGGGCAAGACGAGATAACATCATGTTAAAAGTATTTGCTAATTCTTTAACTTCAGTGGGGGCATTTTTTAGATATAATTGTGCTTGCCCTAAATCTGATAGAGAAATCACAGCAGTCATTTGATTTAACTGCCGTAAAGGTTGGAGAGAATGCTGAATATAAAAGGCGATCACCACACAAATTACTATAATCACTAAAATACTAGCAATAGCCAAACTTCTCACCATTGCCATAAACATAATCTGTTCGCTAGTCACATCCTGCACCACAAATAACTTACCTAAAACCTTACCGTTTCCTGGCAAAGTACCACTACACAAAATAAAATAACGTTGACTAACTTTTCCTAATTCTGGTTTAACCAACATCTCAGTTAAAGACATTAGCTGAGAGGCTGTTTCATCTGATAACAGATGCCAATTATTAGATTTAGCAATAATTTTATGATCAGCACCTTTCACCCATAAAAACGTATCTTTAGATGTCAAATTATTAATTGCCTTTTGTAAACTAGTTTCTATAGGCATCATTTCATTATAAAGCAGCACATCACGCGGTAAGCGATCGGCAATTTTGGCAATATTATATTTATGACTATTAATTAAAATTTGCTGCATTTTCCAACTTGTCCAACTAGCAAGTCCACCTAATCCCAAAGCAGAAACTAAAGCAATCCCTAAAATTAGGCGTAACCGTAGCGAAAAAATATCAAACTTCTGCCAAATTTTACTATTTTGTTTCACTTTAATATTAATTGAAAAATCAAAATTCAAAATATCCTCTTAGCCCCCCCTTGTTAAGGGGGGTTGGGGGGATATAATATGTTTCTTACGTTAAAATTAATTGGTTTTAGGCAAACTAGCATAACCAAAAGTAACATTAAACTTGCGACACCAGATAGCCACAGAGTTAAAATCAGCTAAATTCACATTTTTAGGTAAAGCATAACGTTGAGAACCTTTGATGTTTTGTAACTTTGCAACACTCACATATTCTTGTTCTTTGAGAGATTTAGAAGGTACATTACCACGATGGAGAATTACAACTAAATCTGGACCACTATCAGTTTTAAAACTTTGATTAAATTGTAAATAGCTAATTCCATTGTCACTAATAACGCTCACTTTTCCCTGAGTGCTATGTTCCAGAGTCTTAAAGTTTCCAGACTCTACTACTGAAGTAGTGACATTTCTCACAGACTCAGGCTTATTATCTATGGGAGTTGAAGTTACTTCCTTCCCACAGCTTACAGTGAGAAGGGTAAAGAGGGTAAAAATCGCTAAGTGTGGAAACTTCATAGTTTAACATCCTCAAATTTGTCTGTAAGGACAATTTAAAGCCTAATTTCTAGATTTAAATGAATTTAAGCTGAGAATTTATTTAATTTTTATTGAGAAAAAGCCAAGAAAATCACAAGTTATATCATGTCAGGTTGTGAGCAGAATCATTGATAATTTCCTTAAGGTATTTTCAGGAATTTCACGTATTATGTGAGTGATAATATCGTAATTTACCTGATTTTGGTTAGATAATTTTACAATTGTTAATTTAGGCATATTTTTTTGATATTTTTATTTATCAGAATCAGGATATCCAGGATTTGAGGATGTACAGAATGGGTTGATTTTTTGGGATTTGATGATTTTGTGGATTGGGGTTAGTGTTTGATATTTTTATTTGTCAGAATCAGGATATCCAGGATTTGAGGATGTACAGGATGGTTTATTTGTGAGTATCAGGATTTTTGGAATTTGAGGATGTACAAGATAATTTTTTCAACATTAGCAATCTATCAGATTTAGGAATAATTGATAACCTATTAAAAACAATCCAGAAAATCCTTAAATCCTGTACATCCTGATTCTGACAATTACCGCAAACCCTGACACACAAACCCACCCCAAAAATAAGGGGATGCAAAAAATATCAATAATCTGAGTCACATCTGCCGAATGTGGGTTATATATTTGTTTTATGAAATTTTGTATAATCTAATAATCAAACTCCACCCAATCCCCACTCCCCACTCCCCAATCCCCAATATTAGAGATAATTAAAAAATCAATAGTTTGAAAATGTCTATCAATAGCTGGCAGACTACAAATTTTAGCCCCAATACTCAAATAAGCTTGTAAAATTTTGGGAATTTCCACATCATATATATCTGGGCAATTTTGATGAATTTCTAGAGAATATTCAACATTAGGAGTTACTAAAATATTCGGATGTAGCCAATGATTACACAGAAAATAATTATAGGCACAAACTGCTTGCTGAGTACATTGTGTTAACAAAGATGCACAACCGAAAAAATATTGATTACCAGTAGAAATCAGATAATTAGCTAATCCTTGCCAAAGTAATAAAAGAGTATAACTATTGCGATATTCTTTAGCTATACAAGCACGTCCAATTTCTACAGA
This sequence comes from Anabaena sphaerica FACHB-251, assembly GCF_014696825.1. NCBI lineage: Bacteria > Bacillati > Cyanobacteriota > Cyanophyceae > Nostocales > Nostocaceae > Anabaena > Anabaena sphaerica. The sequence goes on from NZ_JACJQU010000020.1 coordinate 62,300, forward strand.
TGACTGAAGTACAAAATCGGGAATTTGAGACAGATTAAATATATCAGCAGCATCAAACCCTAAACCTTTAGCAGCCATTGTATAGGTTTGCATTCGATATGTACCAATTGTTGCACCCGTATCTTTAGCAATGAGAAGTAAATGATGGCAAACATCATCAAATTTATCTCGATCCATCCCGGCAAAATTAGAACTCGAAAATCCCAAACCCAGTTCTAGATTAAAAACCTGAAAACGTAAGCGGAAAACAGATTCTAACTCTTCCTCAGTTGTAGCAAGTCGCAGGATATACTTTTCACTTTGCAAGACCGGAAATTCAGAAAGATATAATGGGGAATTGATGCGATTGTGATACATTTACATCAGGTTTCCTACCTAAATTTGGGAAAAATCTTACTCAGATTTAGAGCAGACAAAATAGATAGATAATACAGCAGATTGCAGATCAATGAGGCTTCCGTGAGCGTCAGCGGATAGCTTGCGTGGCGTAGCCCTACGGTACAGAATCTAAATTGAAACCTATACACAAAGCCACTTTTACTCCTGACTCCTGACTTCTGCTGTATGTCTTTGCTCAATAATTGGGGGGCGGACTACCATATCGCTAACGATTTTACGCCATTTGAGGGTCGGCACTAACCTAGTTACCCCAGATTATTTAGCCATTACGATCATATATATAGGGCTTGCTGAATAAATTGGAAAACTTTACAGGTAAAAGGTTTGAGGCATTTTGACTTTCAAAAAGTGCAAGATTTTATGGCGTGGGAACTTGAAAACCTTGCATTTCAGTTTGATTCCCAGTAAAAATTGCTCCCATCCAACTCTTGAAACTGTTCCCTGTTCCCTGTTAAGAGTTCCCTGTCTCCACGACAAGACTTTTTCAGCAAACCCTATATACATGAATGATTATTAGGCTTAGATTGCTTTTATTATGAACATTAGTAGAAATAAAATCTGGCAATAAGATACAAATTTATCTAATTCACAATTTAAATTTTCTGTCAATAGAAATTAGTTGATAAAGTCAAGATAATTTCAGAAAACCTCTTGCAAAAGGTTAAAGGTTCCAGGGTAAGAGTGTTCCAAGAAATAAAATGCCCCGTCATGCTGTAGCTTGCTTCCCGCAGAGTACCGAGTGAAGTATATTGGAGATTTTCCACTACACTACGTTTCGCTCAAAAGGACAATTCTGGCTCATTTTTTATTTGGAATACTCCAAAGGAAAATTCTCCTCCTTACCCCTGACCCTTTCCCTGAGTTCTGCAAGAAGTTTAATTACGGTGATTATTGGTGTAGCGAACCCTTGTACCAGCCCAAAGTAACTTCTCTCGCAGCGTCTGATAATATGAATTATTTGCCCGCAGAATAATGAATTTAGCGCGACAATCAGCCATCCGCACATCAACACGGTGTCCAGGCCAAATTGAGGTAGATAATACCCCATCCATCCATAATTTAGTGCTTAAATCGTAATCCCCCAAAGGCCAAATACTGACCACCGAACCAGGGGGTAAAACCAGGGGACGACTAGAAAGACTCATCGGACAAATAGGAGTGATAGTAATAGCCTCCATGCCATCGTGCATGATAGGACCATTAGCCGAAACAGTATAACCAGTAGAACCTGTAGGCGTGGAAACAATCAACCCATCCCCCACATACTGATCAACTACCTCACCGTCGATTTCCATTTCTAGAATAGAGGTAATCATGCGGTCAGCAGAAGCGGGTTTAACACAAAACTCGTTTAAAGCGAGGTAATGTTCAGTCACAGGTTCTAAATTTGTCCGATGACCTTCATATACAGCCGCTTGCAACATCATCCGTCGTTGGAGAGCATAGCGATCTTCAAATAGCCTATCCCAAACTCGTTCTGGCTCTTGAAACTCATCCATTGACTCAGTTAAAAACCCCAAATGACCTCCCACATTCACCCCCAGAATGGGGATGCCAGATGAAGCTAAATGTCTGGCACCGGTTAAAACAGTACCATCACCACCAAGTACCAAAGCTAGATCAATAGGTTGGCTTGCGGATGCCAAAAACACTGGATAGGGGTTGTCTTTAGGTCCGCTAGGTCCAACCAAAACTTGGCACTGACGGTCTTCTAGTTGTTTAGCACAGAGTTCAGCCCAGCGTTTACTCTGGGAGTCTCGCGCTTTATAAGCAATGATTACCTGCTTGAGTTGCACGCACTGTTACCACTTCAGGAGATTAAACTGCTCCATATCGACGGTATCACGGTTGCGATAAATAGCAAGTACAATCGCTAAACCCACCGCCGCTTCAGCAGCTGCCACGGTAATCACAAAAACAGTGAAAACCTGACCTTTAATTAATGTTGAGTCAAGAAAGTTGGAAAATGCCATTAAATTCAGATTAACAGCATTCAGCAATAACTCAATTGACATTAGCACCCGCACCGCGTTACGGCTGGTAATTAGGCCATAGATGCCGATGCAAAACAAAGCTGCTGCTAGTAATAAAAAGTATTGAAGTTGCATAATTTGGTAGTTGGTAATTGGTGATTGGTGATTGGTGATTAGTGATTGGCTTATTTACCTCCCCATCTCCTCTGCTCCCCATCTCCCCTGCTCCCCTGCCTCTACCTATTCCTCAGTTTCAGTACCGCTACCAGTTGATACCAGTTCTCTGGGGCGTTCTGGCAAGGTTAAGATCGTTTGTTGCAAGTCAGAAGGGGTGAGTTGGTCTGGTAAATATTCCCGACGTGCCAAAATAATTGCTCCTACCATTGCCATCAGCAACAACACGGAAGCTAATTCAAAGGGCAGTAAAAAGTCAGTGAAGAAATGTTCACCAATTAAAACTATAGAATTTTGACCAGCTACAGGTGCAGAAGAATAAGCCCAAGGTGTTGCCAGTACCATCGTACTTAAGAGGGCAAACAGTCCTATGCTCACCACACCTGTAATTATTTTCCGCACCCCAGCACTAGGTAAAGGTGAAAAATCCTGACGTTTGTTTACCAACATAATGGCGAACAGAATCAAGACGTTAATTGCACCCACATAAATCAGAATTTGTGCTGATGCTACAAAATCACCATTTAGCAATAGGTACAGTCCGGCCATGCTGATGAATACACCACCGAGCAAAAAGGCAGAATAGACAATGTTAGAAAACAGCACTACACCGAGTGCTGCCCCAATCATCATCACACCCAATATGCCAAATGAAACAACTTGTACTCCTTCCGCTAGATTCACTTTATTTTGTCCTTTGTCAGTTGTTAGTTGTCAGTGGAAGAAGGCAAAAGGCAAAAGGCAAAAGGCAAGAGTGTTTTAATTGATATTTCCTCTGTTCCCTGTTTCCTGTTCCCTGTTCCCCGTTCCTAATGACTAATTTACTTTTCTGTTTCTACAAGGTCTTCGGGACGGGAACCAGCACGAGGCGCATCTGCGGGGACTCCGTGGGGTTCCATAACGCCTTTGGGTAGGTAAACCAGTTCTCGCAGTGGTGTCACCATTGGATCGTCTGTAACTTTGTAAGGCAGTCGTCCTAATGCTACGCTGTCGTAGTTCAATTCATGGCGATCGTAAGTAGAAAGTTCGTATTCTTCTGTCATGGATAAACAGTTAGTTGGGCAGTATTCCACACAGTTACCGCAGAAGATACAAACTCCAAAGTCAATACTGTAGTGTTTGAGTTTTTTCTTCTTGGTGGCTTTGTCCATTTCCCAATCAACTACAGGGAGGTTGATGGGACAAACACGAACGCAAACTTCACAAGCAATACACTTGTCAAATTCGTAGTGAATCCTACCGCGAAACCGTTCACCAGGAATTAATTTCTCGTAAGGGTATTGTACGGTAATGGGGCGGCGCTGCATATGGTCAAAGGTGACAGACAGCCCCTGTCCAATGTAACGCGCTGATTGTACTGCTTCTTTGGCGTAATCACCAACTTGTTTGAGGAACTTTAGCATTGTTTGTGTTTCTACTCTTTTCAGGTGATAGCTAACAGGTGATTGGTGATTAGTCATTAGTCATTAGTCATTAGTTTTTTAAGTTTGACTTTTGACTTTTGACTTTTGACTTGAATATCCCCAGTCCCCTATTAGCCACCGAAGGCGACGGGAAAAGCTAATTTCAGGGCTGCGGTTAATAGGAGATTAACCAAGCCAACGGGTAGTAAGAATTTCCATCCTAAATCTAACAGTTGGTCAATCCGTACTCGTGGCAATGTCCAACGGATAAGGATGGCAAGAAATACTAGAAAATAGGCTTTAAGTACAGTCATGGTGATACCTAAAGCGGCTGTCACCACTTGAAGTATAGGGTTGGTATCACTTACTCCCACCCACTCACCTATCAGGCTGACGGGGATGGGAAAATGCCAACCACCCAAGTATAAAATTGCTACAAGCAGGGAAGAAAGGATCAGGTTAATGTAAGAACCTAAGTAAAACAAACCAAATTTCATCCCTGAGTATTCGGTCTGATACCCTGCTACTAGTTCTTCTTCCGCTTCTGGTAAGTCAAAGGGTAAGCGTTCGCATTCTGCTAAAGCAGCAATCCAAAAGATGATGAAACCCAGTGGTTGTCTCCAAATATTCCAACCCAAGATCCCAAAGTGAGATTGTTGGTTCACAATATCAACGGTGCTGAGGCTATTAGATATCATGGCGATCGCTAACACACTCAGCGCCAAAGGTATTTCATAACTAATTGACTGAGCTGCTGCCCGTAAACCCCCTAACAAGGAGTATTTATTGTTAGATGCGTAGCCTGCCATCAATAAGCCTATGGGCTGAATGCTGGACAAAGCAATCCACAAGAAGACCCCCATTCCTACGTTGGTAATGACGATATTCTCCCCAAAGGGAACAATCAGAAATGATAAAAATACCGGAATTACCACAATGACTGGTCCGAGGGTAAACAGCCAGCGGTCTGCTTTGGCTGGGACTATATCTTCCTTAAAGATTAGCTTTAGACCATCCGCTACAGGCACTAGCAACCCAAATGGACCTTGGTATTCTGGACCAATCCGTTGCTGTGCGGCAGCGGAAATTTTCCGTTCTAGCCAGGTAGCAACCAGTACACCTACTGTTGCCCCAATCAGCATCAGGATCATTGGCAATGGCATCCAAATCGCTTTGGCTGCCCCTGCTGGTATTCCTAAATCCTTGACGGATTCAATAAAAGTTCCTTGGAGGTCAATTCCTGCATTCATGTTTGCTACTCTTTAAGTCGTCGAGTCACGGTGAATTACAAATATTACTGGTTTATCTGTAATTTCACAGGTTGAGAATCTCTGTTGAGATGTTGCCTGATTGTAGATTTGTTGCCAATCCATGAGTTTAGTATATCCTTGGATGGTTTTAGCCTCCTGAACCAAGATGACAACTTCTACTTATGGTTAGGATTAGGGATTGGTGATTGGTGATTGGGGACTGGGGACTGGGGATTGGGGATTGGGGATTGGGAAAAAACCTCTTTCCCCCTCCTCTTCCTGTTCTCTTCTTACTGTCACCTGTCACCTATCACCTATCACCTCTTCTTCAGACAAGACAAAGTAGCCGTTTCCAGATTGGTAACGGTTTTCTATTGTATGCAAATTGTCTGATTTTCCAGCACTGGGGGCTGTGATGACAATGCCAATTTTAAGATTATAGATTTGAGACATTTGCCTGCACGCCTAATTAAGCTGACAGATGACAGTTATCAATCTGTCTACTTGAGAGCATGAGTCCAAAATCTAAAATCTAAAATTGGTTCCTTGTCAGCTAATTACGGAAAAATTCCTCTTAACTTCCACCTGTCACCTATCTAGCTAGTTAACGTTGGTCGATGGGAATGTAAGGAACTTCGTGACGACCGTTGTAAATTTGGGTAGGACGGAAAATTCTGTTTTCTGCGAGTTGTTCTTTCCAGTGTGCCAACCAACCAGCCACACGAGCGATCGCAAAAACAGGTGTAAACAAGTCTGTAGGAATTCCCATTTTCCTATACACCAAACCAGAGTAAAAGTCAACATTGGGATAAATTCCTTTGCTGCCAACTTTTTCGGCCATTACCCGTTCCACTTCTTGGGCAACTTCATAATACTTGTCGTAGCCGAATTTCTCGAACAATTGCTCTGCCAAGCGTTGTAAGATTGTGGCTCGTGGATCTTTTACTTTGTATACACGGTGTCCAAAACCCATAATTTTCGCCTTTTTTTGCAGACGATCTTCTATGTAAGGGCGAACATTATCCACAGAGCCAATTTCTTCTAACATCTGAATCACTTCTTCGTTAGCACCACCATGTAAGGGACCGCCTAAAGTACCTACCGCACTGGCAACTACAGCATAGGGGTCTGTTAAGGTGGAAGCTGTCACTCTGGCACTAAAGGTAGAAGCATTCATTGTATGCTCAACGTGCAGGATCAAGCAGATGTCAAAAATTCGCGCTGCCAACGGATCGGGTTCTTTCTCGTTGAGCATATACAAGAAGTTGGCAGAGTAATCTAAATCATCTCTGGGCTTCACAGGGTCATTACCTTGCCGCATCAACTGAAACGCTGCTACCATCGTGGGAATAGTTGCCATGAGGCGTACTACTGCATCCCGAATATAGACAGGGTTATGTAAGTCACGGCGTGAGTAAAACAAACCCAATGCAGCAGCCGAAGCTTGGAGCGCATCCATTGGATGACCGCTTTCGGGAAAACACTTCATCATGTCCCGAATGCGATATTTTATCCGTCTGTGGTAGCGAATTTCATGCTCAAACGCTGCCAATTCTTCCTCACTAGGCAATTCTCCCCAGATTAAGAGATAAGCAGTTTCTAGAAATGTGCTTTTTTCTGCTAATTCCTCAATCTGGATGCCACGATATTCTAGTATTCCCTTTTGCCCGTCTACATGACTAATACTCGACTGGGCTGCGGGAATGCCTTCTAAACCAGGCTTGTATTCGCACACCGTCATGGCTACACCACTTGCTTTGTGAAATATCTGAACACGCTAACTTACCAGAGATCATTTTCACCATAACAGTTGTCGATTTAACAACTAATTTATGCGAAAGCTCGAAAAACTGTTATAGCAGGTACTTGGGTGGTGTCAACCAGAACATTTGACTACGACCCAAAGGAGAAGCATCATCTGGTAGTTTTATTCCAATCATACCTGCTTTTTTGAGGAGAAGGCGGTCTTTTGCTTCCCCCCAGAGGAGAATTTCTGCCCAACTGCTTAAACAGGGTTCATGTCCTACCAATGCTATTTGGTTTTTTTGAGTATATTTTCTCGGTTCTAACCAGTCTTTTAGCCAGCTGTTAATATCACCTTCAAAGCTGAGATGATCTGAGGTTTCTAATTGAGAACTGAGTCCGGCTGCAATGAGTATTTCTGCTGTTTGCTGGGCGCGGACTAGTGGACTGGTGAGAATTAAATCAAATTTTAAACCTAGTTTTACTAATCTTTGGGCTACTTTCTCGGTTTTTTGTCTTCCTTCTGTGGTGAGCGATCGCTCTTCATCTTTTAGCCCTGGTTGATGTTCTTCGGCAATGCCATGACGAATTAAGTATAGTTCCATGTATATAGCAGATTGCAGATCAATGAGGCTTCGCCGTGAGCGTCAGCCGATAGCGTAGCTCGACGTTAGCCATACGGTACAAAATCTAAATTGAAACCTATACACCAAGCCAGTTTTACACCTGACACCTGACACCTGACTCCTGAATTCTGCTGTAGTTTTTTTATCTTAACTTGCATCAGGTTCGTTCACTTGCAAATCTCGACAAATTTTACGAGCTAAAAAATCGTTAATTTCTCGATGACGCGGAATGGCAGATGATTTTCCTGCAGATCTGTTGACGTAAATAGTATGTTTTCCCCCCTCACGCAGTAATTCACAACCGCAAGCCTCTAAATGGCGAATTAGGTCTATGCGCTTCATGCAGCCGACAAAAAAATATGTTCACGAATAACATCTTGCCCTTGAAGTTGCTCTTCTGCAAGCAAGCGATTAGATTCTAAAATTAATTCAATAGCTTCTTCTAAGTTTTCCCGTGCTTCTTCAAGTGTCTGTGCTTGAGTATTTGCTCCGGGTAGTTCTTCCACAAATCCTATATATCCTTCTGGTACTTTTTTAAATACTTTAGTTAGTTGAAGACGCATAATATCCTCATATTAATAATATTATTATAGTCTAGCATAATAAAAAGAGATAATGGGAATTTTACCACTCATTAACCAACCTACGGCAATGAGTGAGACATACAGCAGTTTCCGCTGTTATGAGGTACACACATAGCGGGCAAGATGCGCGCACCACAAGGGTTTTATTATTCCAATTTGTACCTCATTTGAACGAAATATGCTGTATCTCTATAAAGATTCAAAAATCAGCTTGATCTGGTTCAACGGAGTTTTGTTGGAGAAGGTATGTAAAATATCGCCACGTATGGAAGCCCGACGCAATTCAATTTCACCACTGTTGTGGTTATAAGAAAAAGCGTAGCGAGTATTATTAATTTTGACCCAAAGTACATTCTTAGTTTCACCGTCACGAACCATAACCTCTATTGGGTCCACGTCTTTTTTCCAGACAATAGCACCCGCAAGAGCTAGAGAAATTTCGTTTACGTCTCCAGCATGATGGTCAGCTCGTGACATCACTCCATTGATATAGCTCTTTAAAGTCTCAATATCTGTTACTTGTTGTGGCATTATTAACTCCTGCTTAACCAAGATATAGATAATTATTATACAAGAAGTAATTAAGTAAAGCAATAATACTTAAATAATTGTTAAAATGTATAATTATGGCTGGCAAGATGCCCAAAATACAACAATTTCATCAATTCAGAATAAAGCAAATTAAATAGTTTTCCAATTTTCTTTAATCTATACCACTAAAATATCATAATATCTATTATTAGCAATCACCCATCACTAATCATTAATTCATGTCTTTCATTATTGCTGGAGAACGTAGCGGAGTGGGCAAAACTACGGTAACGCTCACACTTTTAGCCTCTTTGTGCCGTCGTGGTGCAAAAGTACAATCTTTTAAAGTGGGTCCAGATTATATTGATCCGATGTTTCATCAATATGTGACTGGCCGCCCTTGTCGAAATTTAGATGCGGTTCTGACTTCAGAAAGTTATGTTCAGCAATGTTTTAACCGTCATTCCCAAGGATGTGAATATGCGCTAGTTGAGGGAGTGATGGGTTTATTTGATGGTGTTGGTAATTCTTTCAATACTACTGAAAATATCACGGCTCAAATGGACTTTGCCAGTACAGCCCATGTTGCGAGATTATTAGATATACCTGTAGTATTGGTGATTGATTGTGGTCGTTTATCTGGTTCAGTGGCGGCGATCGCTCACGGTTATTGTAGTTTTGATAGTAGAATAAAAATTGCTGGATTAGTATTGAATCGGGTGGGGAGCGATCGCCATTTATCATTATTAAAAAATTCCCTAAAACGCTTAAAATTACCTATTCTGGGTGTACTCAGAAGACAAGATAATATTACCATTCCTGACCGTCATCTTGGTTTAGTACCCACAGGAGAATTACCAGAATTAGACAATGTAATTAATCGTCTTGCAGATTTAGGCGATACTTGTTTTGATTGGGATCAAATACTACCTCTTCTTAAATCTCCCCATCTCCCCACCGCCCCATCTCCCCATCTCCCCATCTCCCCATCTTCCCCAAAGATTGCCGTTGCAAGGGATAAAGCTTTTAATTTCTATTATCAGGACAACTTAGATGTATTAGAAGAATTAGGAGCAGAGTTAATATTTTGGAGTCCTTTAGAAGATATTGAATTGCCAAAAGATATTCAAGGAATGTATTTTTGTGGTGGTTTTCCTGAAGTATTTGCACAAGAATTAGCCGCCAATATTCGTATTATTAAAGAAGTAAAATCAGCTATTGCAGCCGGAATACCAACAATTGCTGAATGTGGGGGATTAATGTATTTATGTGAAAATATAATTGACTTTGAAGGTAAATCTTGGCCAATGGTGGGAATATTACCTACATCTGCACAAATGGATAAAAGGTTAACTTTAGGATATCGTCGTGCAGTAGCTTTACACAATAGTTTCTTATTCGATGCAGGAACAAATATTTATGGACATGAGTTTCATCGTTCTCATTTAATTACTAATCCGAAACAACCATTATTTGATACTCATCGTTATGATTGTGAGGAAAATACAGGATTTGAAGGTTGGCATTTACCTAATGTTCATGCTTCATACATTCATCAACACTGGGGAGAAAGTGTTGAAATTCCCCAAAAATTTTTGCAACAATGTCTAAAATTTGGGGAAAAATTTTTCTTTCGGGAGAATTTAAAAATTACTTGTAATTAGCTAAAATTTCTATATGACTTAATGCTGCTGATATCGTTACAGGTGTCTGATATCCACCACCATGTGTAGAAATAACAGGACAGGGTATTTTTTTAGCTAAATCTAAAACATATTTAGTTAATTCTTGAAAGTCTCTATTTGTCCAATTTGTAATTCCTTTACCACAATCATCTCGATGGGAGTCATACCCGGAAAAGATGAAAATTAAGTCAGGATGCCAGGGTAAATTTTCTAAAGCGTTGCGAAATTTTGATAAACTTTCATGACCTCGGTAAAATTTACCATCTAATCCTATTTGTGTAATAATATCTGGTGTAATTGACTCAGAAATAAGAGGAATATTGCAATGTCCAACTTTTTCTGCCATTGTTGTTGTACCATAGTTTAAATCAGAAGCTTTAGCCATATATATATCAACGGCACTATGGATACTTATACAATAAACACTATGATCATAACTAAAAATTGATTGTGTACCATCTCCATGATGAATATCCCAATCTATAATTAGTATTTTATGAAAACCTTGAGACTGAGCATATTTTGTTGCTGCTGCTAAAGGGTTAAGTAAACAATATCCATGTCCCCAGTCTTTATGTGCATGATGTCCTACTAAAGAAAAACAGTAGGCACGTTCTAAACTTACTTTTTTCATTTCATCTATAGCTGCAAATATTCCTCCCAAACCATATACATAACCGGGTAGGCAATATTCTAAACCTTCACATTCAATACTCAAAGGTGGTAAGGAACGCATTGATTCATTTAGTTCTTTTCCTAATGCTTTAAAAACTAACTTTTGTAGATATTCATGACTATGAACTCGGAGATATTCACTATATTTGACTTTCTTAACAGGTAAAGATGGATAAATAGTGATTTTTTTAGCAATTTCTTGTCTGATGTGATTGTAATGAGGAAATGAATAACCTACAAAAGAAATCAAATTAATTGCCTTGGAAGTTTGGCAAGTATGTGGGTGAAAATAGGTTGCAAACATCTAGATTAAAGCATTTACTAATGACTAACATTTTCATTGAGTGTGCGAATGATGCGAGATAGTTCACCAATAATATTCACCGCTATTTCTGGAGTTTCTTCAATAGCATCATAGAGTTGCTCTTGGGTGAGTTCTAAACATTCACAAGGTTCTAAAGTGGTGACAGAAGCGGAACGAGGCTGAGTATCAAATACTGCCATTTCCCCGAAGTATTTTCCTGTATCTACTTCAGCTAATTTTGTATCTCCAATATGGACTTTCACCCTACCTGATACAATAATGTAAAGCGATCGCCCTTCTTCTCCTTGTTTAAAAATACTGTGATTAGCAGGATATGATAGCTCATTCATCACTGAAGCGAGTCGGACTACAAAATCATCTCGCAACTCTTTAAAAATGGGTACGCGGCGGACAAATAACAAACGATCAACACTATTAAGCATAATTACTAGCTATAAATAGAACATTACACAAGTATCAAACCTGAATAAACAAGGTTCTGGCAGAGTGGAATTATAACCCCTAGAAGCCAATAATACCTTACCCTTAGTTACCCTGTGAAGGTAAGGTGTATTGATGCTGATTATTAACGTGCAGTACAGATCATCTTTTCATTTATTTAATAGCTGTAAATGATACATAATGTGGTAGAGTGTGATGCTCATAAACGATTCCGTCTTTGCCTTCAAGATGTTGATTTTTAAGTCTTAACCATAAAATTAAAACAGTCACTCAGAACATCACAGATAAGTAAAATTATTTTGACCCAAGTTCAAAAATTACTACGACTATTGATATAATAACTACCACTGTGAGGTATAAATAATTTTTCATCTTGGCGTACAGACTATTGATATCGCCGCTTAACAGTTCTTGATTTACAGCATCTTCACTCAAGGGTATAATTATGTACTTTATAGGAAGTAATTCTCCCGTAGAAATTTACAATCATATACACAGCAAAATTAGTTATGACAATCAATTTACGCCTAGTCAGTTCTCAAAGCCAAACCCTGATTATGACTCTTTCCCTATTGAACTGAGCCAAGAACATGGAAATCAAATCACACCAACAGCAATAGAGGCCCCTGGGAATTTTTTAAGTCAAGTACCTGAAACAGATACAGATCATATTACTTTAGGTCGTAAAAATACCTTACAAACAGAGCCGACATATCCGGAACAAAAGCCGTTTAAACCACAAAAATTGCCCTTGATTTTAGAAAATAAAAAAGCGCGGCCGCCTTCATCTCCTGGTATTACTATGCTCACGCCATCAGCTTATGGTAAATCCTGGGGGAGAGCTTCTTTTGGTGCGGGATTACAATCTCGCGCTCGCTTTACTGACACAGCAGATGGAGCTTTAGGGGTTGGTATTGGTTTTGGTGATGCCAAAAAATCAGTTGGTTTAGATGTCAATATAGGTGTTGTTGACATAAGTTCTTTTGAAGACGGCAACATAAGTTTTAAATTACATCGTCAACTTCCAGCGGATTTTGCTGTGGCTGTTGGTGTGAAAAATTTCGTGACTTTTGGGGACACTGATGGCGGTACATCTGGTTACGGTGTAATTACTAAAATGTTTCGGCTGCAAGATAGTAACAGCAAACCTTTTAGTAGGCTTTATGTCTCTGCTGGCGTTGGTGGGGGACAGTTTCGTTCAGAATCAGATATTAGCAACAAAATTGATTCTGTTGGGATTTTTGGTAGTGTAGCTTTGAAAATTGCTCAACCTGTAAATGCAATTGTCGAATGGTCTGGACAAGATTTAGCTTTGGGTTTATCTGTAGCTCCATTTAAGAAAATTCCTCTAGTCATCACCCCAGGCATTAGTGACATTACTGGTAATGCAGGTGATGGTACACGCTTTATATTAGGAATTGGTTATAGCATTTCTTTTTAAGTTCTTTTGAACCGAATTAAACATCAAGATTTAGGATGAAATAATGAAGTTTACTCGTTCCTTTTTTGCCATTTTCTTATCAGTTATTTTAATTCTATTTTTCTTTAAATCTGTTCAAGCTCAAGTAGGAAATCAGTCAGATATTACTAATAGTGATCCTCAAGAAATTGTCAATGCTAATGATCTGACTGCTACCCCTATCATTGATCGTGAAGTCTTTGATAATAATTTTGGAACAGCACCAACCGACGAAGCCGTAGAAGAGGCTGAAGAATTTCAAGCAGTTGAATATGGAACATATCTTGGGACTAACTTATTTGGCGAGATTAGTTCAGCAGAAGAGATTGCTGATGATCTCAGTCAGTTGGCGAAATTGACTGGTAAAAATTCCGCAGTTCTTTATGTAACTTCCTTAAAAGATCAACTCAGCTTAATTCTCATCCCACCAAAGCCACAAGAAAAAGATTTGTTAAATAATACCAAAGGCTTGAAAGATAAGTCTTTGCTTCTATCACAAGAAACTCCAGTAAAAGTTGGTGAAATTGTTCGTAAATTTGTCGTAGATGCTAATAATAGCAATATCCAAAAAATTGCTCAAGAGTTTCGCTCTAAAGTTACTAATGTACGAGACAAAAATTACTTTAGTTCTGCCCAAAAACTCTATGAATGGATAATTAAACCCATAGAGCCAGCCCTACAAGCTAATAAAATTGATTCTGTCATATTTTCGCTGGATAGCGGTTTACGAGCTATTCCCGTAGCCGCTTTATATGATGGAAATCAGTTTTTGATTGAAAAATATAGTGTTGGGATTATCCCCAGTTTTAGTCTTACAGATACCCGTTATATTCCTATAGTTAAATCTGATATCTTGGCAATGGGGATATCAAAAAGCACAGAAGGACAAGACCCTTTACCATCTGTACCTCTAGAAATAAACACGGTGAGTAAAGAACTTTGGCGCAGTCAAGGTCAGACATTATTAGACCAAGAATCTACACTAGAGAATCTTAAATCTCTCAGTCGCAAAAAGCACTTTGGAATTCTGCACTTAGCCACTCATGGGGATTTTAGATCTGGAAAAATTAGTAACTCTTACATTCAATTTTGGAATAGAAAAATTCACATAGATCAGTTGAGAAATTTATCTCAGGAATTAGGTTGGAGTAAAGAACCTAAAGTAGAAATGTTAGTTTTGAGTGCTTGTAAAACTGCTGTGGGCAGCCAGGAGGCAGAATTAGGATTTTCTGGTTTAGCAGTGCAAGCAGGGGTGAAATCAGTTTTAGGTAGTCTGTGGTATGTGAGTGATCAAGGTACTCTGGCACTGATGACAAAATTTTACGATCAATTAAAAATTAACTCCTTGCGATCTGAATCTCTCAGACAGGCTCAGTTAGCAATGCTGAAAGGACAAGTACGTGTAACAGATAAAGAATTATATCTATCGCCAGAAAAGTCTATTGCTCTACCTCCAGAACTGGTTAATTTAGGTAAGATCAACTTAACCCATCCATACTATTGGTCTGCTTTTACAATGATTGGTAACTGGAATTAACAGTTGTGAGTTGAAGAAGGCAAAAGGCAAAAGATTAATTTCCCTATTCCCTGTAAAATGAATGTCTTGGAAATGGTGCTTGAGAATTATTATCGTGTTCCTGGGGCTGTTGCTAATCTTCGATCTAGCTTCCCATCTAGGGGCAGAGATTTTTTGGTTTCAGGAAGTTGGCTACTTACAACCATTTTTGCTACGGTTAATCACTCAAGGTTTTTTATGGGTGGGTGTTGTCAGCGTCAGTCTTACCTATTTCCTGGTAAATATAGGTTTAGCAAAACGTTGGAAATATCCTCAGTCTCTGATCAGTGAACTAGCAAGAACTGAAAAAACAACCCTGAGTAGGGAACTAACAAGTTTTCTTAATCCCCAGTATGGCCACGTCTATAAACCTCCTCTAATTGAGACAGAAAACAGACAAATTAAATTATTCTGGTTGTTACCGCTAACATTAGGCTTAAGTTTGTTGGTGGGATTAATATTAACGCATTATGGACAAGTTGCTGTAAGTTACTGGAATGGAGAAGTTAATCAGGTTAGTTCACCCTTTAGCATCTTATTTAGACCACAGATAGTTTGGAACTTGAGTATCAGGATGATTTCTCAAGTATGGGATTTTGGCGTGGCTATTGTAGTGGCGATACCTTTGGTCAGCTTCGCTATCGCTCTTCTAATATATTCTCAATTTTTCCTAAGAGCGATCGCACTTGTTTTTAGTCTCGGTTTTGGGTGGATACTATCTCAACAATGGCAGAAGATATTGTTATATTTGCACTCCACCCCCTTCAACACTACAGAACCTTTATTTGGCAAAGATATCAGTTTTTATATTTTTTCCCTCCCTGTTTGGGAACTGTTGGCTTTTTGGCTGGTTGGATTATGTTTATATGGCTTTATTGCCGTCACTCTCACCTATCTTTTATCAGGAGATAGCCTGAGTCAAGGCATTTTTCCGGGTTTTTCTCCAGCACAGAAACGTCATTTATTCGGCTTAGGTGGCTGTTTGATGTTGGTCGTAGCCTTCAGTTTTTGGTTAAGTCGTTATGAACTTGTTTATTCTGCTCGTGGCGTAAGTTTTGGCGCTAGTTTCACTGATGTCAAGGTACAGATGCCAGCTGATACCATGTTATGTGTTTTAGGTGTAGCGATCGCATTTTACTTATTATGGCAAACTTTATTTTGGAAACCTAAATCTCAACATCATCGCTGGGCAATCTATAGTTTATATATTTATATAAGTTTAATAATTGCAGGCGATTTTCTTGTACCTGCTGTTGTCCAATCTTTAATAGTTCAACCCAATGAATTGCAGCGAGAGCAACCTTACATCCAGCGTACTATTGCCTTAACTCGGCAAGCATTTGATTTAGAAGCAATTGATTCTCAAACCTTTAATCCCCAGGGAAAATTAACCCAAGCTGATCTTAAAGCCAATGATCTGACAATTAGAAATATTCGTCTTTGGGATCAAGAACCACTATTAAAAACTAACCGCCAATTACAACAAATTCGTCCTTATTATCAGTTTCCTGATGCCGATATTGATCGCTACACAATCAAAACTGAACCAAACCAACAAACAACTGCATCAACCGAAAAACGTCAGGTACTAATTGCAGCCAGGGAATTAGACTACAATTCTGTTCCCCAACAAGCTAAAACATGGGTAAACCGCAATTTAGTTTACACCCACGGTTATGGCTTTACCATGAGTCCTGTAAATACTGTTGCTCCTGGTGGTTTACCAGAATATTTTGTTAAAGATATTAGTGGTAATGATAGTGCGCTAACTACCTCTAGTGAAGCTATTCGTGAAAGTATTCCTATTGGTAAACCGCGAATTTATTATGGAGAAATTAGCAATACTCATGTCATGACTGGCACGAAAGTTAGAGAATTAGATTATCCCAGTGGTAGCGATAATGTTTACACCAGTTATGAAGGCGTGGGTGGAATTAGAATTGGTTCTCTGGGAAAAAGATGGCTATTTGCTACATATTTAAAAGACTGGCAAATGATATTTACAAGAAATTTTAAGCCAGAGACAAAAGTATTATTCCGGCGAAATATCAACCAACGGATTCGTGCGATCGCACCTTTTTTGAAATTTGATAGCGAGCCTTATTTAGTAGCCGCTGATGCCAATCCTGACAACAAAAATCAACAATTCCCAGGAACAAAGAATTATCTTTACTGGATTATAGATGCTTATACAACAAGCGATCGCTATCCCTATTCTGATCAAAATGGCGATGGTATCAACTATATCCGTAATTCCGTTAAAGTCGTCATTGATGCTTACAACGGCACAGTCAGATTTTACATTTCTGAACCCAAAGATCCTCTAATTATTGCCTGGTCAAAAATCTTCCCGCAAATGTTCCAACCGTTGGCAAATATGCCTGTTAATCTCCGCAGTCATATCCGCTATCCGGTGGACTTTTTCAAAATTCAATCAGAACGGTTAATGATTTATCATATCACTAACCCCCAAGTATTTTACAACCGGGAAGACCAATGGCAAATTCCCAATGAAATCTATGGAACTCAAACCCGTCCTATTGAACCTTACTATTTAACTACTAGTCTTCCTAATGTAGATTTTGAAGAATTTATTTTACTGCTTCCCTACACACCAAAAGAAAGAACAAATTTAATTGCTTGGTTAGCAGCACGTTCAGATGGGGAAAACTACGGTAAATTGCTACTTTATAATTTTCCTAAAGAACGGTTGATTTATGGACCAGAACAAATCGAAGCGAGAATTAACCAAGATCCGGTAATTTCTCAACAAATTTCTTTATGGAATCGTCAAGGTTCGAGAGCAATTCAAGGTAATCTTTTAATTGTTCCTATTGAACAATCTTTGTTATATGTTGAGCCAATTTATTTAGAAGCAACTCAGAATAGTTTACCAACTTTGGTCAGGGTGGTTGTTGCTTATGAAAATCGCATTGTGATGGCGCAGACTTTAGAACAAGCCTTGCAGGCAATTTTTCAACCAGAAGAAACACCAGCACCGCCAATTATTCGTCCTGTGGAAGAAGAAGGAATACCACCGGGTTAAAATTACTCCCTTCTCACTAGAATAATACCGATTGAATGAACCACGAAGACACGAAGGACACGAAGGAAGGAAGAAGAGGAGAAGATAGGTAATCTTAGACCGGGAAGGGAGTAGTCGTAATTTGTAATTCATTCTGTCCTGGAAATAAGTTAGTATATAACGTATATGAGAAATAGTCTCTCAATTACAGCTATAAACAAAATCAGTAAATATGTTGTTAAGTGAACACCTTAATTCTAGTAATTTAAAGTCGTTTTCTATCAACGGCTTATTCGGCTATAAGAATCTGAAAATACCTTTTGATAAAGAAGCTGTTATTCTCATTGCTGAGAATGGCTCTGGTAAAACCACTATTTTGAATGCTCTTTACTATGCAATTTCTTGTAAATTTAGCAGATTAATAACTATAGATTTTGAATCAATAGTTCTTGAATTTGTATCTGGAGTCAGTGTTGAAATTAAAAAAAGTGATTTAATTTCTGAAAGAAGTAACAAAGCTTCAAGTAAAAAGCTTAAATATCAACCAGCAAAGGGGACAATAAATATCATAAATAATATTACTGAGCATACTCTGGATATTTATGTTAATAAACAACTAGAATCATATAGTATTATCAAAGGTCTAATTGATTTAGACGCAGAAATAATTAAACAAGAAATCATAACCCCTATTCATAAAAACTTGACTGAATCAATATTGTATTTTCCTACTTACAGAAGGATTGAAGAAGAACTAAAAAATTTAGGTCATGAAGAATTAGATTTTGGTAAAGAGGATGATCGATTAATTCAATTTGGAATGAATGATGTCATTACCAAATTTGATGAGATTGAAAAAAATATCAAAGATGCAACTTTAGAGTTATTACCAAAAGTAAATGGTGAAATGTTAACTCAGTTTGTTGAAGTTACTACACCAACTCAAGAAATGAGGGATAGTATCCAACCTGAAACTTTAAATATAGTATTAAGTAGAATAGGAGATAACATACCTGAAAATGATAAAAACAAAATAGAAGAACTGGTTAATTCAGGAAAAATAAAATCTCCTCAATATGATCAACTCGTTTATTATCTATCTAAACTGCTTGGCTTATATGAACCACAAAAAGAAAAAGATAATTCTATCAAAAAGTTTGCTGAAGTCTGTAATAAATATTTACACAAAAAGCGAATTATCTATGATGAAACAAGTGTAAAAATTTCTATAGTGCAAGAAAGAAATAATCAACCAATAGATATTAGGAATTTATCTTCTGGCGAAAAACAGATTATCTCCTTGTTTTCTAAAATTTATCTTGACTCAGATGATGAATACATAATTTTGTTTGATGAACCTGAGCTTTCTCTTTCTCTAGAATGGCAAAGATTCTTACTTCCTGATATTTTGAAATCTGGTAAATGTAAACTGCTTTTAGCGGTTACACATTCACCATTTATTTTTGATAATGAGTTAGATGTAAATGCAATAGATTTAGATAATTTTGTAATAGAAAAATAGATGTCAGTAGATAAACTTAGAGAGGCTCGGCGTACTCCAGCATCAGTATTTATGCAATTTACCCGACAATACAAAGAATATGAATCTGCTTTGTATTGCTTTTTTGAAGGTGAAGACGATAAGTATTATGGAATTAGAATAGATAATATAGCTAGACCTACAAAAGATATTTATGCTAATTGTGGTGGGAAAGAAGGAGTTTTAGGTGTTTATAAGTTAATCAATAATAATGAAAGTTATTCTAAGGTTAGAGCAGCATATTTTATAGATAGAGATTTTGATGAATCAATAAAAAATACACAAATAACGGGAGTCTATGAAACTTCATGTTACTCAATAGAAAATTTCTATACATCCATTAATAGTTTTTGCAAAATTCTCAGAACTGAATTTAAGCTTGCTGAATCGGAAGATGATTTTAATAACTGTAAAAACCTTTATACACAACTCCAAAAAGAATTTCATGATGCAGTTGAACTATTAAATATTTGGATAGCTTGTCAACGAGAAAAACAAGCAAAGCTGAATTTAGCAGGATTTAATATCTCAGATTTCGTAGTAATAGATTTAGATAATATAAAAATAAATTACACAATTGATACATTGTATACTAGATTTCCCAAAGCAATTGCTGTTACTCAAGAAGAAATAGACTTAAAGAAAAGTGACCTATGTTCACAAGAACGTCAAAAAAGTTTTCGAGGTAAATTTGAGATTGGTTTTTTGTGTAAATTTATTCAAAAACTAATTGAAGAAGCAAATAAAGGGAATCCCAAGTATTTTACTAAAAGAATAAGTATTACCTTAAATGTGAATCCAAAAACCATAATTTCTGATTTGTCCCAATATGCTGATACACCAGATTGTCTAGTAGATTATTTAGAATCTTTTAGAACTTCTGTGAATTAAAATTATCATCATACTTTGCGCGAAACCTTCATCTGTAGTATTTTATTATTTGTAATTAACAAAACACTCTTAGGAAAATTAACCATGCTATATCACCTAGATTTTCACGTCGAATACCCCGACAACATGACCCAGCAAGAACTATTTACAATTTGGAATGAAGAAGCAGATGCAGCACTACAAGCAAAGCAAGCAGGAATTGTTGTAGATTTGTGGAAATGTGTGGGAACTCGTCGAGTAATTGCAATTGTGGATGTTCCCACACCTGATACCCTTGACCAAATTCTCTTGGATTTACCCATTATGAAAAAAATGGGTCAAAATGTGCAAGTAGAAGTAACTCCCCTGAGAAGATATGAAGACTTTGCAGCGGATGTGAAATCTCGGTTAGAGAAAAAAGAAAAATAAACAAAAATTAGGAAATGATTGGTGAGATGATAACAGCAACTTCATTATTTAATACTGGCTGGGAAAAATGAGGATATCTATCATCTCACCAACAGCCAAACCTGAAACAGCAACTAATGTTAAAATCCAAAAAGAATCTGTTTTGCTGAAGCCAGAAAACCGCATTTCTAAATCAGCTAACAGCGTAGTTGTTAACGGGATCAGAAATATGGTGAATAAGATTGACCAAATTGCTAGTAAAGCGATTGATGCACTTAAAACTAAGACCACAACTAAGGTTTTAGAACCAAAAACTAAAAAACTTTCTAGCCAACTGTTACTTTTTCTGACTATAGCTATAGCGATCGCCGCCACAAAAGCCCCCACTAACCAAGCAATCTCATGAGCAGCAAGATACCATCCTAGAAGATTGTAAGCCAGCCAAAGTAATGCTAATGCACTTACAGGAATCCTGTCGAAAAATAGCAAGTTCATATTTCCCGATCCTATAATTATTTTATCATCAATTTAATTGATAAAAAGATTATTTGTATACTTCAAATAGACAATTCTTGACATTATTCCTCTATCTTTAGAACTATTTTAACACTATGTCACCACGGCTTCATTAATTTGTATTCTTTCTATTTCTTCCTTTAGATATACATTCAGAGATTAGCAAGCAAACCTATCGACAGAGATAGCTAAACTTTTATTTTGTTAAACCTATAATTAAAAGCTGTAAGTAATCAAATTTTCACAAATTGCTGAGATAAGCATATTATATAGAGAAGGTAAATAATATGTATGTTGCCAAAATATTACCGAATAAGCTAGATAAGGTAGCGAGCAATAAGACCTTGAATCGTTTAACGCAAATTGAAAGTAAACAAGAATACGCGCAACAGGAAGGATTAAATATTTCCGATTTAGCCATAGCTTTAAGTCCACTCAGCTTTGTCTTTATTTGGGCGATTTTTTTGTTTATTGTGCAAAAAATTCGTTCTCGTGCAGACAATAAAATAGCTTTTAGTATCAATAGTTTACATCAAGTCCCCTGTAAAAACTGTAAATTTTTCTCCAATAACCATTATCTCAAGTGTGCTGTAAAGCCCGATACAGTTCTCACGGAAGAATCAATAAATTGTTCTGAATACTGCCCCAAGAAAGGTAGATTTCCATTAAATAAATTCTTTAGCTAACAAGTTGGAACTATTTCTTAGTACAGCACGGCGTAAATAAACCAACCATTCAAAATCTCTGAAAAGCTGAAGCTGCATTAGTTCTGACTTTTGACTTTTGACTTCCGCGAAGCGGTACTAGTCCCTTTTAGCCATTCATCTGCTTGCCATCTACTAAAACATTTTGCAACATAGGCGCAATTTCTTTATTTAAACGACCAGACCGCACAAATTCAGCATAAGTATCTGCTTCAATTGCCAGTAATTCTCCGCGAAATTGTTCAGCAGAAAAGTCGCGGAGATTGGGATATTCAGCTTGTAATTTATCAATTTCCCCTTGTAAATCATCAATTTCACCTTTAATCAATGTCTCTTGATAACGGTAAAATTCTGTATCAATTCCCGGTCTTTGATCTGCTTGGAGATGTTGCAGAACGCGATTTAAAGCCACATTACGAGCAACAAATTCTAAATATTGCTCACGTAAGCCAGCATCACCCAACAAATTCAACTTTTGTAATAAAGGTTTGATAGTTAATCCTTGTGCCAGTAAAGTAAACAAAACTACGCCAAATACAGTAGCAATGATTTTGTCTCGTTCTGGCAGAATTGTCGGTACACTTAAAGCCAAGGCAATAGAGACAGAACCGCGCAAACCACCCCACCAAAGTATACTTTGTTCAGGTGCAGAGATTTCTGATTTAGTGATGGCAGTGCTAACTTGACTGAGAATGTAAATAGCCAATGCCCGCATCACAATCATAGCTATAATTGTGACCAAAATGATTTGCAGATTTTCGCCCAAACTAGCAAAGCGAATTTGATCACCAATCAACAGAAAGACAATTGAGTTAACAAAGAAAGCCAGAAATTCCCAAAACTCGGAAACAATAATCCGAGTCCGGGGATTCATACCGATACGAGAGCCAAAGTTACCTAAAATCAAGCCTGTGGTGACAACTCCAATCACCCCAGAACCGCCCAAGTCTTCAATAATTAAGTAAGTACCATAAGCGGAAACTAAAGTTAAAGACTGTTCAACCATTGGTAAATCGAAGCGTTGGGTAAGGTAGGAAATACCAAAACCTATTAAACTACCGACTGCTAAACCAATACCGACTACTGTACAAAATTCAATTAAAATTGGTTGAAATCCTAATTCCGCATTTCCCAGAGGCAGGGCTACCAAAAAACCAAAAGCCACCACCGCCATGCCATCATTAAATAAGCTTTCCCCTTCCATGAGGGTAACAAGACGCTTACCTACTCCTAGTTCTCGAAATAATGCAGTCACAGAAACAGGATCAGTAGCAGATAGACTAGCACCAATTAGTAAAGCAGTAGTGAGAGAAAGTCCAGCCAGTTGGTTAAGTCCAATAGCTACACCAAGAATAGAAATTACTACCCCGAATACTGCATATAAACAAATTGGTAGAAAATCCTTTTTTAATTCTTTCCAATGCAAATTCCAAGCGGCTTCAAATAACAGTGGTGGTAGGAAAATTAACAAAATTAAGCCAGGGGAAAGAGTCACCAGACGGACATCAGCGATCGCTAACCCTAACCCAACAATTACTAATAGTAAGGTATAAGGTATTTGACGAAACCAACTAAATATTTGCGGTAGGGTAGCCACAGCCAATGATACTGAAAGCACCAACAGAAACTGCTTGAGATTGGTTGCAATCAAATGCTCACCCATTTGTGATTCAATCATCATAGAAAATACGGTAAAAGTTTGAACTCAGTTTAATTTAACAAAATCTATAGCATTCATTGTGACTCCAGATGCTTAACAATACGCTCGCTTTTTTTGTTTTTTCTTTTCAATCTATAGTTTCATTTCTCCGTTGTCACACAAATGAGTAGATTTGACTATATATGACTATATTTTTGTTATTTAAACTAAATACTCTATTAATTGGGCGATTGATGATATTTTTCCATCAACTCCTTCACTTGAGCCGCTACAAGTGGATGCGGATCTGTTTGCAAATCTGGGAGAATTTCTTGCAGCACTCGCTGGGAAACTGCACTCAAGTATGAAATTACTGCTTCTCTGACAAAGCCTGTAGGATGGCGCAAATTCGTCAGAATCTCCGTAGTTGTCAGTCGAACATAAGCAGCTTGAGCAAAATGCAAACAGCAAGCTAAACACCAGTCAGAGAGCAAATATCCCTGGTCTATGAGCTTACGGAGACGCTCATTGATGGAAATATTTTCATATTCCCAAAATCCAGCATCGACAAGATACTTGAGCTTTTCTTCTTCTGGTCGTCGATCTAAAATGTTCAGCAATAGAGACTTACAGGGTAAATTTACAGTGTGGTCTAAGATTTCTAACCCCCGTGCTAAATTGACTAAAGACTGAGATTGGAGATTGAAAGCTGCGGCTTGCATCTTTTCTGCTGGGTAAAGCAGTTTCAATAACAGCAATAACCTATCTCTAACATCCAAAGCTAATTCTAGAAGTGAGCGTTGTAGCAACTGAGCAATAGTTACAAGCCTTTCGTTTCCTTGATAATTTTCTAAAGACTCCAGATTTTGGAAGTCTATGTAGGCTGCATAAATCTCTCCCAGAAATCGTAATTCTTGCTCAATTAAAGCTTCTACCCGACTTTCATATAGCCGATCCACGACACTGATTTTTCCTGGTTGTTGTTGAATTTTCAGCAAGCTGCGGAGGATATAGTCTCTGGTATTACCCCTGGATGTTTCCAAATTTAGCCATAAAGTTTCTCTCGCTTCTATGGTGCTGATTTGAGCAATAGTACGCCAAGCATACATTCGCACTACGTCTGGTTTATAAACATTCGTAGCCAGCTTCAACAACATGGGGATGGCTTCATTTTCCAGACTCACTAAGCACTGCATGGCTGTATTCCGAGTAGATTTATAGTAGAGTGCTGCCAGCAGTGTCGGATAGTATTCTTCTAACCGGGTAGCAGTAATCATTTCTAAGACAGCACAGCGTACTCGCAATGAGTCATCCTGTAATAAGTTGGGGATGTGAACTCGCAAAGCCTGTAAATAAACCACTTCTCTAAGCGCCCTGACTCCGTTTACCCGTTCTCGTTCTTGTTTATGGGTGAGCATCCGCCGCATAGTTTTGGTAGCTGCTGCCTGTTGTATAGGTGTACCTTGACGCAACAGCAAGGCGGCTGCGGTGGCGCGGATCAGTGAATGGTGTGCTGGTTCTAGGTATTCTTCTAAGAGGCTTAAATTGAGATTTTCCTCCGCCAGCCATACGTAACGCATAGCTAGAGCAAATACTTCTGGGTCAAGGGTGGCTTGCGGTTGGTCTAGCAAGCGCCGAACTTCAGGCACATAGAGAGGATTTACACCTGCCATGAGCATTAATTCTAGGCTGGACTTTTGCAAATCTGAAGGTAACTTAATTAGCAAGGGTGCTAAAACTTCTCCTGCTCCGGGAAGATCGATTTGGGCTAAAAGTTCCAAGCAAGAGCGTTTATCAGTGGTACTGCCTGTTTCTACTAAAGCTTTGACTATTCCCTGTTTGAAGGCGCGTAGACCGACAGTAGTTGTACTCAATCCCCCCCGTTCCGCACTTAAAACTAATACATCAACATAGCGCGATCGCAATTCCCAGACGACTTTTAAACACGTGGCCGCGACAATTACTGTTTCGCCGATTAATACCCACTTTTGTAGTGCTATCGGGACAAATCTGTTGCTGATAAATATAGTGCCAAAAATTACAAATCCCGTAAAACCAGAGGCGATCGCTTCCGCTGTACCACTGGATAAAGCCTGCATCCGGCTGCGAATACGCTCAGGAATCGGTTGGTAAAGTGCAGGACCACTACTAATGACAAAGGTATAGCGTAGCAGTTCATCGCAGAATTTGAGACTAATTAAACCCCAGAAAAATCCCGGTTCTTCAATAGCCGGAAATAAGTTCAGAAGCGAGATCATCCCAGGTAATAAAAAACCGACGGTAATTGGTAAAAGTGCTGCTGCGAAAAACACCCCCACCCTTTCAATCAGTCGGCTGGAAATAAACCACTGGGTAGTTAATTCACACAAGCCCACAATGCCACCAAATACACCTAAAAAGCTGGCCAGTTGTTGTTCGCCTAAACTGGAATTGAGTTCGCGCAAATACTGGAAATCTATTAACAAGCCTATGACTTGCAACAGGGCAAAAAAAGCAAATAACTGCCAAACATAGCGTTTTAGCGGAGTTTCTAGGCGGCGATGTCGGGAAGCCTGTTCTTCGGTAATTTCCCTCTGTGGGGTATGGGGGAAAGCCGTGGGATATTTATAAGTTAAATAAAATAAAATTCCTGAGCCTAATAAAATGACAATACAAGCGATGAGAATGACTTGATTGAGATTAGCGAATTTAAGTAAAAGCGGTAAACTAAAGCCACTAATTACATCGGCTACTAATATGCCACTACTAACCAATGGGTAAGTGCGTTTAATCTCACGAATGTTAAATAGTTGATTAGCAACAATAGATGTGTTGAGGTCATTGACTACATAACAGGCATCTACCCATAACCTGAGCAGAAAAATGATAATTACTGCCAGGTAGGGAATATTTATACCCCCATACAAAAATACTAAGAGAAATAATGGCATCACCATGCCCGGTGCGATCGCTACTATCACCGCACGCAAGGGAAAAACCTTTTGTAACCAAGAATATAAAACCACCAGCCCAGCACCTGTGACTGCACTGGCAATATAAATCCAGGGTAGTTGTCCGGCACCATATTTATCCAAAAACAGTGCTACAGTGCTATCCTCTGCCCACCGCAATCCTACAGATACAATTGTGTAGAAGGCAAACATCATCCAAGTGCGTTCAAACTCCTCTGGCCGGAGATTTACCCACTTAAGCAGTCGTGCCAGAGCGCCTCTATCACTAGTCAACCATTGATTTTTCAATTCCATGCAGTTTTTTCTGGGGTGTGAAACAGGTAATCACAACGCAACAGCTAAGTAATTAGGATAACAGTTACTGAATGGCAAAAGTCCTGAGCATCTGAGTATTATCTTTCCCACTCAGAAGTCAGGACTATCATTTTGAAATAAATTTACACTCAGAGGACTGGGGATTGGGGATTGGGGATTGGGGACTGGTTTAACTTACCTGATTTTCCTCATGTTTCCCATGTTTCCCATCTTAGTATCTTTTAGAACTATTAATCCCCTCTATCCCCTCTCTAGCTTACTTCTTAGGTGAGATTAACATCATCATATTTCGCCCTTCTTTCTTGGGTGCTTGCTGTACCTCACCAAACGGTTCTAAGTCTGTAGCCATACGCTTTAGTAAAGTCTCTGCTAAGTCACTATGCTGGATTTCTCGACCCCGGAACATCACAGTAGCTTTGACTTTATCACCATCTTTGAGGAAGCGTTCTGCTTGCTTGACGCGTACATTATAGTCGTGTTCTTCTATCTTGTAGCGCATCTTCACTTCCTTCACGTCAGCCGTGTGCTGCTTCTTACGGGCTTCCCGCGCCTTTTTTTCCTGCTCAAACTTATATTTCCCGTAGTCCATGATTCGACATACCGGCGGGTCAGCTTTGTCACTGAGTAGCACCAGGTCTAGCTCTTTTTCTTCTGCTAGTTGTAGTGCTTCATGCGGTGGCATAATTCCCAGTTGGGCACCATCATTGTCAATGACCCGAATTTTCGGGAAGCGAATCCGTTCGTTAATTTGGGGCAGATCGCGGGTTCTTTTTTTCTCAATCACAGGCATTATGATTTTTGGGAGCTCTTTAGTTAAGGATTTGGCTTGGTCTTAGTTTACTTAGTTTTGTTTGGTATGCCCACAGAAGGCAAAATACGGAAATGACTCAAAACTCAGAAATGAGTCCATATATTTAGGGTAACTAATCTATGCAATAGTTGGTTACTCTGTTGTATTTGTCAATTCTACTCACTTTGTTCTGATTTCCCTACAATAGTTAATGTAAATTACACAAATTTGGCTAAAGTTAATTATTATTACAATTATAACTTAGTTAACTCTCTATTCCCATTACCAATCACCAATTACCAGCCTAAACTAGATAAGTGGCAAGTAGATTAGTGTTTCCAATGGATTCAAGTGGAGGCAGATGTGGTAACTGGGTTATCTTGGCAGCAGCGAGTAGGTAATCAAAGAGATTGGCTTTGGAGAGGTTGGCAAATCCGCTATACCTACATCCGTCCTAGTCACAATTACCAAAATACAACACCTTTAATCTTGCTACATGGCTTTGGTGCTTCCATTGGTCATTGGCGACACAACTTAGAGGTTTTGGGCAAATATCATACAGTTTACGCCTTAGATATGCTAGGTTTTGGCGCTTCCGAAAAAGCCACAGCTAACTATAGCGTCGAACTCTGGGTAGAACAGGTTTATAAATTTTGGCAGGAATTTATCCGTCAACCAGTCATATTAGTAGGTAATTCCATCGGTTCTTTAATCACCTTAGTAGCTGCTGCTGCCCATCCTGATATGGTGCAGGGTATAGTGATGATGAGTTTGCCTGATCCAACCTTGGAGCTAGAAGCCCTCCCTACTTTTTTACATCCAGTAGTCAGAGGGATTAAAAATATTGTTGCTTCGCCTTTACTCCTCAAACCTCTTTTTAAGCTAGTACGGAAACCAAGTTTACTACGAAGCTGGGCTAGTCTTGCTTATGCTAACCCCGAAGCTATCACAGACGAACTCATCGACATTTTAGCAGGACCTCCTCAAGACAGAGGCTCTACCCGTGCTTTTATTGCCCTCTGCAAAGCTGCAATCGATGCAAATTTTAGTCCTAGTGTCAAGAAAATATTGCCAAGCTTAACAATTCCCATGCTGTTAATTTGGGGACAAAAAGATCGATTTGTTCCCCCACTCTTAGCTGGTCAATTTGCTCGGTGTAACGAAAAATTAGAAATCCTCTATCTCGAAGACGTGGGTCACTGTCCCCATGATGAATGCCCAGAACTCTTGAACCAGGTAATTTTGGATTGGATTAAGCAAAATAGGTAACTGGGGACTGGGGACTGGGAACTTGTGACTGGGAAGAATACCCAATTACCCATTACCCATTACCCATTACCCAACCGTAACTTGATTGGTGTCAACAGATGTAGCTCCATGTACAGAACCTGCCACAGAAATCATCTTGTTGAGAATATTCTGACTGGGAACTTTGCCTTTTAGTACCACAGTGCTACCTGTCTGAGCAACCCAGAGGGTATCAACATCATCAAGCTGGGCATCTTCATCAAACGCCAATGTCACCCGTTTGGCTAAACCGCTTTGGTCATATTCTCCGTTTAATCCCAGACGTTCGGGAGGGATTGTTTGAGTAGCAGTAGCTGCTGCTTGTTGTACTACTTGAGGAGTTGGATTTACTTGTGCATTTTCCGGTTTTTCCATTCCAAACAGTCTTTTTAACCAACCCATAAACAATTTCCTCCTAGTTAAAGGTTTCTAAAGTATCAGTATTTTAATATTAGACGCTGGAAGGAAAAGTAACATCTATCGCTGAAAGGATATTTACCATAAGCCACCTTTCGTCCCCTCCCTCAAAGAGTGTTTAAATGTGTTCGCGCAGCATGGCGTAAGCCATTAGCTGTGGTTTTGAGTGTGACAGAGATTTAAACGCTGCGATTAACTTAAAAAAAGAAGCGGTCAGATTGATCGTGTTAGCCTGTGGACTAGATAGTGCCGACACTTCTAGGGTGAAGCAGGAAGAAAAAGCTGGCTCTTGTTAGCATTAGTTAGCTTTTTTGGATCGGATGGTGTGATTTATGCCAAACTTCTATCCCAGGATGTAATGAGTGCATTAGAATAGAAGATTAGATCGAAAATTCAATCTAGAACCTGTGCATAGAAAGGGTGGTTATGCTGATGGTTTTTTGTGAATTTTCCAAATTTAACTAAATATTGATGCTGCTATCATCAACTGTTTTGGCGAAGATGAAACATACTCTTTCCGTTCTTGTAGAAGATGAAGCGGGGGTTCTGTCCCGCATTTCCAGTTTATTTGCTCGTCGTGGCTTTAATATTGAAAGCCTTGCTGTTGGTCCTGCTGAACAGGGAGGAGTTTCCCGAATTACGATGGTTGTACCTGGTGACGATCGCGTGATTGAACAACTCACCAAGCAATTATATAAATTAGTTAATGTCCTCAAAGTACAGGATATTACGGAAATTCCTTGTGTAGAGAGGGAATTGATGCTTTTGAAAGTCAATGCTACTAGCAGCAATCGTTCAGAAGTGATCGAAATATCTCAAATTTTCCGGGCGCGGGTTGTAGATGTGGCGGAAGATTCCCTGACGTTAGAAGTTGTTGGAGATCCGGGTAAGATGGTAGCGATCGTCCAAGTGCTACAAAAATTTGGCTTGAGGGAAATCGCCCGCACTGGTAAAATTTCTCTCACTCGTGAATCTGGTGTCAATACTGAGTTACTCAAGTCTTTGGAAGCAAAAGTTTAGTTTGGCAGGTTTTAAGGGTTTAGCATTGCTAAACCCCTACGAAAAACGTAATACCCACATCCCCAATTTCTCTAAGCAGTCGGGGATATGGTTATTTATACAACAGGGTATCAAATTCTTCCGATGTCATATAGTAGGACTCCTATTTGATTATTGAACAAGACTCAGTACACACGGAAAATCTTCTTACCTGTTCCCTGTTCCCTGTTCCCTGCCTCTACGAAAAATATGGCTAACGCCACGCTACGCGGACATAAATCAAATCGGATCACTATATTTACTTACTTTGTTACCAATAGTGAAAAATCTGGGTGATAATGGGAGCAAGGCGCTACTAATAAGGTGGAAAAAATCAGGATTAATGAACATTAATACACATTTTAGAATATTAGTTGTCGCATAAAGCAGAAATAAGTTATAAGAAAATAGGCTGAAAACCCCAGAGTTGAAACCTAAAAATCCAAGCTAATAGCAAAATATATGTGCGGCAGATGCGATGTGGCATTCTACTCCATATCAGCATCCTCATAATGGATGCTACTAAAAAGACGATAGCTCTGGATCAACCGATGCACAGCACCTTGATTCGGCGGCTGTAACTGTTACCCATGAGATGAAGCATACTAATATCTCTGAAAATATCTTTATCGGCGACAGTGAGATGGCGGCACTCATGCGATCGCAAGACTGGTCGCAAACGTCACTCGGTGCGGTTGAAACCTGGTCACAGAGCTTGAAAACAGCCGTGCGAATTATGTTAACCTCTCGCCAACCCATGTTTGTTTGGTGGGGTAACAACCTGATCAACCTCTACAACGATGCTTACAGAGCCATTCTCGGTGGCAAACATCCAGAGGCACTCGGTCAAACTGCTGCCGTTATCTGGCAAGAAATTTGGGATCAAGTGGGTCCTCGCGCAGAAACGGCACTACTCGAAAATCAGGGTACTTACGATGAAGCCTTGCTGCTGATTATGGAGCGCAATGGCTACCCAGAGGAAACCTACTATACCTTTTCCTATAGCCCTGTTCCCAATGATGACGGCAGCACCGGCGGGATTATCTGTGCTAATACCGAGGATACGTCTCGCATCATTGGGGAGCGGCAGTTGGCATTGTTAAAGGAACTGGCAGCGAAAACAGCAGACGCTCGAACATTTGATCAAGCCTGCACTCTTAGCACCAGCTGTCTAGCAAGCAACCCCTACGATCTGCCCTTTGCGATGATTTATTTGGTTGATCCTGAGCAACAGTGCATGGTTTTAGCGGGAACCTGCGGAATTGAGCGAGGCCATTTGGCTGTTCCTGAAACTGTGGCGCTCGAAGATGATTCGCTCTGGCACTTTGCAGACGTGTTGACAACCCATCAAACCTATCTGATTTATGATTTAGAATTGCAATTTCCGGATCTGCCAACCGGCGCTTGGAATCGCTCACCCTATCAAGCTGCTGTTGTGCCGATCCCGCCATCGGGTCCAACGGGTAAAGCGGGTGTATTAGTGGCGGCTTTAAATCCATTCCGGCTGTTCGATGATAACTACCAAGGATTCCTGAACCTCGTTTCGGCTCAAATTGCTGCCAGCATTGCCAATGCTCAGGCGTATGAGGAAGAACGCAAACGCGCCGAAGCTTTAGCCGAACTCGATCACGCCAAAACTACCTTCTTTAGCAATGTCTCCCACGAATTTCGGACTCCGTTAACTCTAATGTTGAGTCCCTTAGAGGAGCTATTAGCAGGGGACGAACTGCCAGAAGTGCAACGGCAGCAGCTTGTTTTAATGCATCGCAATAGCTTACGCCTATTAAAGTTAGTAAATACGCTATTAGATTTTTCTCGTCTAGAAGCAGGACGGGTACAGGCGGTTTATGCACCCACGGACTTAGCCACCTTCACCGCCGAATTAGCCAGCGTTTTTCGTTCGGCAATTGAGCAGGCAGGCTTACAGTTGAATGTCATCTGTGAGCAACTCGCAGAACCCGTCTATGTTGATCGCCAGATGTGGGAAAAGATTATCTTCAACCTGCTCTCGAATGCGTTTAAGTTTACTTTTTCGGGAGCGATCGCACTCACCCTACGGCAAGTACAGCACCAGGTTGAATTGACAGTCCAGGATACAGGAATTGGCATTCCTCAAGCAGAATTGCCCCAATTGTTTGAGCGGTTTCACCAAGTCGAGGGAGCGCGGGGAAGAACCCAAGAAGGCTCTGGCATTGGACTAGCGTTAGTGCAGGAGTTGGTGCGGCTGCATGGCGGTCAGGTACAGGTTGAAAGTATTGAAGGCAAAGGCACGACTTTCACCATCACCATTCCCACCGGAACGGCTCATTTACCCTCCAATCGAATTCAGGCCACACGAACCCAAGTTTCCACTGCATTGGGCGCGGCTCCTTATGTCGAGGAAGCCTTACGCTGGCTACCGGAAGAGGTAGGGGAGCAAGGGAGCAGGGGAGCAGAGGGGAAGTCCTATCCTCTGCCCCTCAGCCTCTCTACCCCTCTGCCCAGTTCTACACGCCTTCTCCTAGTTGATGACAACGCCGATATGCGGGAGTATGTAAAGCGATTGCTGAGTAGCCATTATGTGGTAGAAACTGCCACTGATGGCATAGCGGCATTAGAGGCTATCGCTGATCATCTGCCGGATCTAGTGCTAACGGATGTGATGATGCCGCGTCTGGATGGCTTTGGTCTGCTCAATGCGTTGCGGAGTGACGATCGCACTCGCGAAATTCCCATCATTTTGCTTTCTGCCAGAGCCGGAGAAGAAGCAAAAGTTGAAGGATTAGAAGCTGGAGCCGACGATTATCTGATCAAGCCGTTTTCTGCCCGTGAATTGTTAGCGCGAGTCGAAGCAACTTTGAAGCTGACGCAACTGCGACAAGATGCTATGCAACGAGAGCAAATCTTGCGCCTAGAAGCAGAAACAGCAAAGCAGAAAATCGAAACTATCTTGTCGAGCATTAATGATGGGTTTTATGTCCTTGATCGCAACTGGTGTTTCACCTATGCCAATGATCGCCTGTGCCAGATCATGAAAATGGAGCGCGAGCAGATTCTTCATCACAGCATTTGGGACTTATTTCCAGATACCGTTGGCACTGAGATTTATATTCAATTCCAACGCGCCTTTAATGAACAAACGCTCGTCCAGTTTGAGTATTTTTACACCACCTGGAACGGTTGGTATGAACACCGAGTTTATCCTTCCCCCGATGGACTGACGGTTATTGGTGTTGATATTACTGAGCGCAAGCATATAGAAGCTGAACTACGCGAAAGTGAAGCCCGCTTCCGCCAGATGGCAGATACCGCTCCTGTTCTGATCTGGATGTCTGGAACCGATAAACTCTGTCATTACTTTAATCAGCCCTGGTTAAATTTTACTGGACGGACGATGGAGCAAGAAATGGGCAATGGTTGGCTAGAAGGAGTCCATGCCAATGATCTCCAACATTGTTTAGATACTTATGCCACTGCCTTTGATGCTCGACAACCATTCCAGATGGAATATCGCTTGAGACGCTTTGATGGGGCTTACCATTGGATTGTAGATACAGGAGTCCCCCGGTTTACATTAGAAGGTGATTTCCTCGGCTACATCGGTTCATGTATCGACATTGAAGATCGCAAACAAACGGAACTGGAAATTCAAAAGTTTGTTTCCCTTGCCGATAACAGCACGGAATTTATCAGTATGTGCGATCTGAATTTTGTGCCGTTTTATATCAATGAAGCCGGCAGGCAAATAGTCGGATTAGATGACGTGCGGCAATACCGCGACACTCCGGTCAGGGAATTTTTCTTTCCTGAAGATCAAGATTTTATCGTCAATGAATTTTTCCCGCGCGTTTTGCGCCAGGGACGGGCGGAAGTAGAAATTCGTTTCCGTAATTTCCAGATTGGCACAGCGGTGTGGATGATTTACAACGTTTTTTTTATCAGAGACGAGAACGACCAGCCGATTGGTCTGGCAACCGTTAGCCGTAATATTACGGAGCGCAAACAAGCCGAACTCGAACGTGAACTTGTGCTTGTCCGCGAACGCCATTACATCAAGCAATTGCAAGGATTGACCACAGCAGCACTAGCAATCAATAATTCTGCCCTTTCTGTTGAACAAGTATTGCAGGTGATTACGGATCAGGCAGCATCAATCATTGATGCTCATCAGTCTGTCACCAGCATGACAATTAACCAGAATTGGGGACAGGCAATTACCGCCTTCCACTTGTCGGATAAGTATGCTCAGTGGCGGGATTACAATCAAAAGCCAGAGGGGTCTGGCATCTATGCCTTTGTGTGTCAACTGAATCACCCAATGCGGATGACTCAAGCCGAACTGGAAGCACATCCCCGTTGGCGAGGCTTTGGTAAAGAGGCAGAAAACCATCCTCCCATGCGAGGCTGGCTGGCGGCTCCTCTTTTAGGTAGAGAAGGACAAAACATGGGGTTGATTCAGCTTTCAGACAAATATGAGGGTGATTTTACTGAAGCAGATGAAGCCATCTTGGTGCAGTTAGCGCAAATGGCTTCAGTCGCCATGGAAAATGCCCGGTTGTATGCAGCAGAACAGCAAGCAAGGTCGGCAGCAGAGGCATCACGGGAAGAAGCCCAAGCTGCAAACCGGATTAAGGATGAATTTTTAGCGGTGCTGTCTCACGAGTTGCGATCGCCCCTCAATCCCATCCTTGGCTGGTCACAACTGCTGCAAAACACCAAGCTAGATGAGGCAAGGACAAAGCAAGCTCTCGCAACCATTGAGCGCAATGCAAAGCTGCAATCTGAACTGATCGAAGATTTGCTGGATGTTTCCCGGATTCTACAAGGTAAGCTCAGTCTTACAGTCAGCCCGATTAATTTAGCATTAACGATTAAAGCGGCAATTGAAACTGTGCGCCTGGCGGCAGAAGCCAAGTCCATTCAGATAGAGGTATCCCTTGATTCTAGAACAGGAAAGGTTTTGGGTGACTCAACCCGCTTGCAGCAAGTCGTATGGAATCTCCTTTCCAATGCTGTTAAATTTACACCCGCAGGTGGTCGGGTTGAGGTGCGATTAGAACAGGTTGACAATCAAGCTCAAATCACCATTACCGACACCGGAAAAGGCATTTCTCCCGATTTCCTTCCCTACGTGTTTGATTACTTCCGTCAAGCGGATAGTGCAACTACCCGCAAGTTTGGTGGACTAGGATTAGGATTAGCGATCGTGCGTCACTTGGTTGAATTGCATGGTGGAACAGTTCAAGCAGAAAGCAAGGGTGAAGGCTTGGGAGCCACATTCATACTTAGGCTTCCAGTCATGCCTACTCAGCCAATGGTAAATCAAGATCCTCAATCATTGGCACAATCTCTTGATTTAAATAGTGTCCAAGTTTTAGTAGTAGATGATGATACTGATACACGAGACTTTATAGAGTTTCTATTGCAACGATCAGGGGCAAAGGTGATTACAGCTGCTTCCGCTCTTGAAGCACTTACAGCTTTAATGCGTTCCCAACCTGATGTGCTACTGAGTGACATTGGAATGCCGGAAATGGATGGCTATATGCTGATGCGACAGGTCAGAGCTTTGCCACCAGAGCAGGGTGGACAGATTCCGGCGATCGCCCTCACTGCCTACGCCGGAGAGTTAAACCAGCAACAAGCCCTAGAAGCAGGCTTTCAACAGCATATTGCAAAACCTATCGAACCAGAGAAATTGATACAGGCAATCTCTACGCTTTTAGCTTGAACTGACACAAGCCTCACGTCTGCCAACAGCAACGATCTAGAGAGCAGAAAGCCTCTAATAATAGAGGACGCAAGAAATCTACTACTGTGCTTTCTGTTGAGCAGGAAGCCTACAGTGACGAGAAGCTTACACTGTAGGTAGTTCACGAATGAGTTATCAATTACCCATTTCCCAACTTAATAGTTTTAGTAATTACTGCCAAACTTTCCTCAAATAAAGCTTCACGTCCCCAACGTTGTACCTGCTGACTTAACAACACCTCCGGTTTTTGTTCAGCCAGAGAACTTACTTGTTGGAACAAACCAGCAGATTGAGCGCCACCTTGAGTTTCCATCCGCATACAACCGCCAGTTTCAGTACAAATCAGAGTACCGCAATTAGCTTGAGGATTAGTAGAATTGAGACGCAAAGCAATCAAATCACCGACAATTTCACCCACATCGGCAACGGGAACACCTGCTAACTCTGCTTCTATTTGTCTTTGGTCTTTAGATACAAAAGTAATGCTGGTAATATCATAATCACCGCATTCTTTTTTATAAGCAACAGGTTGCCATTCTAACCGACTCGCGAACCAACCTAAATACAATAAAGCTTGGGACGGGTTGCCTTTTTCGTAATCAATAGTTACACGGTCAATTTCTGTTAACGCTGCCCGACGTTGGGGTGCGTCATAAGCCTCAGCAGTCAACTCTTGCCATGCAGACAAACGCCGCCAATTTAAATCAGCCAAAGGTACACCTGTTTCTGCCAAATCTTGCAAAGTCAATAAATCACTTTCGGGAGAATTAAAATTACAAGAATCAACAATCACATTATTACAAACTGCGGCCAATCGCTTGAACAAAGGATTATTAGAATCTGGTGTAGCTTTCCACCACAGGAACTTAGGCAAACCACCAATTAACAAAGCCGGAATCATGCCGCCAATGCGTTCCAAAGCCGCAGCAGTACCAGTTAGAGTGATGTATTCACAACAAATCAAAGTGCTGGAAGATTGCTTTTGAATCGGGCAGTATGCCGAAACTTGCGCCTTGACACCTTCATCTTCACCGGCAATGGGGCATAAAGCGATGATGCGGCAAGGGTTACGTAGGGCAATTTCATCAGCAATGGTGGGACTGGTAGGACTGAAAGTATAGCCCATCGCTGCACCGTGACTATCTCCAGCCGCTCCACTATGCTGAAGTTTGAAGTATTCTTCCCGCAGGATAGTGATAGTTTCTGGTGTGGGAATACCGCTTTCTGGCAGTCCGTGTTGTTTTTGTAGTTCCCGTAGAGAGGCTTGGGTTTGGGGTCCCAAAATACCATCAATCGGACCGTTATAAAAACCAGTAGCTGCTAACAAATACTGGGTTTCTTCTGGTTCGTAAACAACTAAAGTAAATGTAGTCGCACGGGTAGCAGCAGGTAAACCGCCGTCTTCCCCTTGGATGCCGTAACTTTGCCAGATTTGATTGAGTTCGTTCTCAATATCAGTTAGGGAAACATCCTTGGGGGCTTGTAGGGAATAAATTGTAGAAGCTTGGGGAGCCATAGTGAATTTTGGATTTTGGATTTTGGATTTTGGATTTTGGAGTTTAGATTTTGAGATTTCAGATTAATGATTGAATAGTGAGTCTTAGTTAGTAGGTAATATTTCTTTTTCAACTACCAATTCCTAATCATCAATTACCAATCACCAATCCAAAATCTCAAATCTCAAATCTCAAATTCTAGAGTCTGCGCCAACGGCGGCCGTCTTGGTTGATTAATAATTCTGCTTCTGCAGGTTCCCATGTACCAGCTTCGTATTCGGGAACAGTGGCAGGGTCTGCGGGTAAATCCCAAACGGAAAGGGCGGGTGTGACTACGCGCCAAGCTGCTTCCACTTCGTCCGACCGTGTGAATAATGTTTGGTCGCCCATCATACAATCTAGGAACAGGCGGTCATAAGCATCGGATGTGGCTTCGATGCCAAAGGAACCATAAGTAAAATCCATATCAACGGAACGAGTGCGGAAGTTACCACCAGGCATTTTCACGTCAAAGCGGAGGGAAATACCTTCATTTGGTTGTATCCGCAATGTCAAGATATTGGCGTTTGCTTGTAGGGCGGCGGAGGGGAACATTCTGGAAGGTACTTCCCGGAAGTGGATGGAAATTTCACTCACTTTTTTCGGCATCCGCTTGCCTGTTCGCAGATAGAAAGGTACACCTTGCCAACGCCAGTTATCAACGATAAATTTCATTGCCACGTAGGTGGGTGTGGTGGAATTGGGATTGACTCCGGGTTCTTCTCGATACCCTGGAACTTGTTGTCCTTTCATCCACCCGGCGCTATATTGCCCGCGAATTGCAGAACGGGAGAGATTATTCACATCTGCTAATCGAGTGGCTTGTAATACTTTTACTTTTTCTGTACGGATACTGTCAGCATCCATTGAGTTGGGTGCTTCCATTGCGGTTAAGCAATATAGCTGCATGAGGTGGTTTTGCAGCATATCCCGCAATGCACCGGCACTTTCATAATATCCAGCCCGGTCTTCTACGCCTACGGTTTCGGCTACGGTGATTTGTACGTGATCCACAAATTGCCGATTCCACAATGGTTCAAAAATGGCATTGGCAAAACGGAAGACTAGTAAGTTTTGTACTGTTTCTTTACCTAAATAGTGGTCAATGCGGTAGACTTGGTTTTCTTTACAAACCTTCTGTACTACTTGGTTGAGGCTTTGGGCTGTGGCTAGGTCGCGGCCAAAGGGTTTTTCAATGACTAGACGGTGTTTGTCAGGGTCGTCTAACATTCCCGCTGACCCTAGCTGTTTAATAGCTTCGGGGAAAAAGTTGGGTGCAACGGAAAGATAGAACATCCGGTTTCCCCGTGTTCCCCGTTGCGGGTCGAGTTCGGCTAGGAGGTTTTTCAGTTTTTGGTAGCTTTCGGGGTTGTCGATGTCGCCGGAACAGTAGAACAAACCTTTAGAAAAGTCTTGCCAGAGTTCCCCGAGTTCGACCTTACTATGAGCTTCTTGCATTCCTTTTTGCATTTGCTCACGGAAGTAATCATGAGTCCAATCACGACGGGCTACACCGACAATGGTGGTTTCTGGGGGAATGCGTCTTTCTCGACGTAATTTGAACAGTGCAGGCACGAGTTTACGCCAGGTTAAATCTCCTGACGCACCAAAGATAACAATAATTTGGGGTTCGGCCATCCCCTGTTGTTGTAACCCAACCCGCAAGGGATTTTCTAGCAAACTGACCATAACGATTTTAGATTTTAGATTTTGGATTTTAGATTGGTAATTGGGGATTGGTGATTGGGGATTGGTGATTGGCAAAAGGCAAAAGGCAAAAGGCAAAAGGTAATTAGGTTATTCTTCCTCCCCTGCTTCCCCTGCTTCCCTTGCTTCCCAGTCCCCAGTCCCTAGTCCCCAGTCCCCAATCCCCTATACTGGTGACAATAGCTTGACTTTCCCTTCTAAAGAGTTCATTAGGGACTGGAAGGGTTGGACAAACTTGTCAATACCTTCTACCAGTAGTTCTGACATTACTGCATCAATATTGATGTTGATGTCAGAATCTTTTAAGCTTTCCATGAGGTTAGAAGCTTCTGCAACTCCTGTTTCTAGGCTATCGCTCACATCACAATGATCAGCGCAAGCTTTGATGGTCGCTGGTGGTAGAGTGTTTACTGTGTCAGCACCAATCAATTCGTTGACATACATGACATCGCTGTAGCTGGGGTCTTTGGTGCTGGTACTTGCCCAAAGCAGACGTTGTACTTTTGCCCCTTTTGCGGCTAAAGCTTGCCACCTATCACTGGCAATGATATTTTTATATTCTTGATAGGCGATTTTGGCATTAGCGATCGCAATTTTTCCTCTTACAGCCCTAAGTCTCGCTTCATGGTTAATATCATCAACGCCTAGCTGCAACTTGGCATCAATCTTTCCATCCACATTGCTATCAATCCGGCTCAAGAAAAAGCTGGCTACAGAAGCAATTTTGCTGATGTCTTTACCTTCATTCACCCGTTTCTCTAACCCGCGAATGTATGCCCAAGCTGCATTAATGTAACTTTGGACTGCAAACAACAGGGTAATGTTGACGTTAATTCCTTCAGCTATTACCGCCTCTACAGCTGGTAAACAAGCTTCAGTTCCCGGAATTTTAATCATCACATTTTCCCGCCCAATTTCTTGAAAATAGCGACGGGCTTCAGCTATTGTGGCTTGGGTATCATGGGCAATGGTTGGTGGGACTTCAATACTCACATAACCATCGAGTCCATTGGTGGCATCATAAACAGGTCGCAAAATATCACAAGCATTGCGGATATCTGCAAAAACGAGTGATTCATAAATTTTGTATGTGGGTAAACCCGCACGAATTCCTGCTTCAATGTCAGCATCATAAATGGCATTACCAGTAATTGCTTTTTCAAAAATGGCAGGATTTGAGGTAATACCAGAGATTCCTTGATTTTCGACCAAGTTTTGCAGTTCCCCTGATTGAATAATGTCACGACTCAAATTATCCATCCAGATGCTTTGACCATGGTTTTTAATCTCTAATAAATGATTGGTTGCCATAGCTATTTTTTAACTCCTATTAACGATGTTTTTGAGGGCAGTGAAGGCAGTTACTCAGTGGATGGTGACCAATTCAACCAACTGAAATACTTCTCCCACTACTATCGAAACAACGCTAGTCCTGCATTCCAATCCCAATGTGCCAATTTTTAGCTTTGATTACTGGCCATACTAGATGCTTTTGCTCTATTTCGGCTATTGCCCTTTTTGAATAAAAGACTCCACTTTAGCTACATCCTCTTTACTGCCAATAATTAAAGGTGTGCGTTGGTGCAGTTGTTTCGGCACTACATCTAAAATATCTACTGTTCCTGTGGTAGCGCGACCTCCCGCTTGTTCCATCAAAAATGCCAAAGGTGCAGATTCATAGAGTAGGCGTAATTTACCTTCTGGTTTTTGCAATGTACCTGGATAGAGAAACACACCACCTTGGACTAAAGTTCTGTGAATATCACTGACCATCGCCCCACTATAACGGGCAGTGTA
The DNA here is from genome assembly GCF_014696825.1 of Anabaena sphaerica FACHB-251. Lineage (NCBI taxonomy): Bacteria > Bacillati > Cyanobacteriota > Cyanophyceae > Nostocales > Nostocaceae > Anabaena > Anabaena sphaerica. The sequence continues at coordinate 103,393 of NZ_JACJQU010000020.1, forward strand.
ACCTTCTGTACGATGAACATAACGAATATATTCTCTATATTGTTCATCCCACTGCCAGAAATTTCCTTCGTTGACGCTGTAAACTGCGCCGTGATCAGGAATTTTCACATTTTCTTCTGTGAGAATAAATTCGCCTAAACTGGGGTCAAGGGTAAAGAAATGCACGCCCTTACCTATACTGTAAACCAGCATTGTACTCGGTCCGTACAGTATGTATCCTGCTGCCAGTTGTTTACGTCCGTTGCTTAGTAGGTCACTAGCTTGACCATCTAAGTCTTCACCTTCCTGTTGGCGAATGGAAAAAATTGAACCTAAGCTGAGGTTAATATCTGTGTTAGATGAGCCATCAATGGGGTCATATAACAAAGTGTAGCGTCCAATCGGGCAGTTTTCGGGGATGTAGTAGGGTTTTTCCATTTCCTCGGATGCTAGGCGACAAACTAAGCCGCTTTGCTTAAATACGGAAATAAATACTTCATTGGCGTAAATATCCATTTTTTTCACGGACTCACCCTGGACGTTCACTTCTCCAGTGAATCCAAGCACGTCCTCCATTAACCCAGCACGGCTAAAGCGGCGAGCAATGAGTTTACCAGCTAAAGCTATGCGATTCATTAACGCACTTAAGTCTTGGGCATCGGGTCCAAAACTCTGAAGTTGTTGGAGGACGTGACGGGACAATGTTGTACAATCACGATCTAGAGCTTTATCTGTGGACAAATCTAACGGTGCTGATACTTGAGCCATTTTGGTTACTTCCTGGCAATTTGCTGTGAGGCTATGTCTATCTATGGCGGTTTTTAGTCGCTACCTCTATCTTAGAAAGGTATTTTGACCTCTTCAAAATGATTTTAGATAAACTAAAGAATTGATATTCTCTTTCCCATACTCTGTATGGGAATCAATTATGGAAGGCTCTGCGTTCAATGAAGATAGAGGTAGAAGCTCTATAATGGCATTCCCAGTCTCAAACTGGGAACAAGACAAACACAGTACCGGAGGGTTAATTAACAGTAGCTCAAAAGCTAACAATTACTACCAATTACGCACTTATGCTCCCAGCCAAAGTCATCAGCGATTGTCACTGGATCGGGATTTGGCTGTAAAATACAATCATGCTACTAGGATTCAAGACCGAACTCAAGGTAAACAAGCAACAACGTCTACTACTGGCACAACACGCAGGAGTAGCCAGACACGCTTGGAATCAAGGGTTAGCATTATGTCAACAGGTTCTCATACATAACCAACTTAATCCTGAAGACAAAATTAAATTTCCCACAGCCATAGATTTACATAAATGGTTAGTAGCAGCAGTTAAATCTACCCATCCTTGGTATTATGAAGTATCCAAATGCGCTCCTCAGTACGCATTAAGATATTTGTCAGATGCCTTTAAATCTTTTTTCAAAAAAGTTAAAGGGTTTCCTAAATTCAAGAAAAAAGGTAGACATGATTCTTTTACTTTAGATGGTGCAATTCATATTGACCATAAAAAGGTAAGAGTTCCTATAATTGGATGGATCAGAACTTATGAGATTTTACCTTTTGGATATAAACCCAAATCAATCACAATTAGTAAACAAGCTGATCAGTGGTTTATCTCCTGGAAAATAGAAGTAGAAACAAGTCAAACCCTTAAAAAACAAGAGTTTGTCGGAGTTGACTTAGGAATAAATCATTTAGCCACATTATCAACAACAGAAATATTTGATGGAGCAAAAAGTTATAAAAAGTATGAACACAAATTAGCCAGAATGCAATA